>JAYVFP010000186.1:0-36638 GCA_043773025.1 Archangium sp. | reverse complement strand
GACCTCTCGGCCGCTCGGAACGACCTCGGCTACGCGTTGCTCGTCAGTGACGAAGAGGCTCACCGCCGAACCGTGAGCTGGCTGCAGGGGGAGATCGCTGCAAGCCGCCTTTGATGGAGCAGACCCTGTTGAACGACGCGACGACGCTCCTGTGGCGCAAATACCTCGCCGCGGAGAGCCTCCGGGTCTGGCCCTAGAGCACCGTCGCACGGGCCCCTGCCGACGGAACTGAGGCAAGAAGGCAAACCCGATGTGCACACATGAGGCAACGAGTCGCGCCACACGAGCCAGCCGCTGACCCGCAAAAACGCAAAAGCCGAGATACGTCGCGGGTTGGTCCGGTGCCACGCGACTGGTGCGCGGCTTGGAGTCAATCCACGGCGTACTCGGCCATGCGGTTGCCACTGGGTCGATGACCTCTTGAGGTGGCAATCCAGCAGGCTGTTTGAGCCCCGCCGAGATCAAGAAGTAGCATCAGCCATGCCGCCCCCATTCGCGCGAGATTCCGACGGCTGTCTTCGAGCCGCACGCAAATCTTGCGACCACGCGCAAACTTTTTTTCGCCCTGAAGTCGAGATGCCCTCTTTCTCGCGAGCAGGGTTGATCGAAATTGGGAGCGCTCACCGTTCATCCCGAGCGGAGTCGAAGGATTACCTCGCCTTCGGGCGGTAAGTGCCCCCTCGACTGCGCTCGGGGAGACCGGTGATGGGAGTCATCTCATTTTCCGCGAACCCTCTCGGGGAGACCGGTGATGGAACCCGATTCCTATTTCCACCAACCCTCTCGGGGAGACCGGTGGTGGAAACCGATTCCTGTTTCCGCCAACCCTCTCGGGGAGACCGGTGGTGGTGGGGGCGCCTTGGGGTCGAGCCAACCCTCTCGGGGCGAACGGTCATGATCCCCGCCGGGCGGCTCTGGCTCATCCTCTGTCTGCTCGCGCTGCCCACCATGGCGGCGGGCTTCATCACGGGCCTGGGGCCACTCATCGTGCTGCTCGACGTGATGCTGCTCCTCGTGGCTGCGGCCGACTTCTTCCTCGCCCGCCGCGCGCCCATCAAGATCTGGCGTGAGCTGCCGGTGCGCCTGCAGGTCGGAGTGGCCAACCCCGTCACGCTGCACCTGATCAACACGGGCAACCGCCCCCTGCGACTCGACGTGCGCGACGACTCGCCCGAAGCGTTCGACAGCAAACCCGCGGTGCTCTCGCTCACCGTGTCGGCGAGCAGCCGCGGCAAGCTCCACTACACGACCACTCCTGGCAAACGCGGCAAGTTCGAGTTCGGCGCGATCCACCTGCGCGTGCGCGGGCCCTTCGGCTTCGTGTGGCACGAGCGCACGGTGCCCGCGAGCGTGGCCATCAGCGTCTTCCCCGACATGAGGGGAGCCAGCCGCCTGCTGCTCTCCGATGCGGCCCTCGACTTCGTGAACTTAGGGCTGCGCCAGCTGCGCCGTGACGGCCGCGGCTCTGAGTTCGCCCGCCTGCGCGATTATTCCCAGGGCGACTCGGCGCGCGACGTCGATTGGAAGGCGACCGCCCGGCGCGGCAGACCCGTGACGCGCGTGATGGAGTCGGAGCGCAGCCAGACCGTGCTCATCGGCGTCGACGCGGGCCGCTCGATGGCCGCTCGGGTCGACGGCCTGACCAAGCTCGATCACGCCGTGAACGCGGCGCTGTTCCTCGCCTTCGTCGCCGTGCGCAACGGAGATCGGGTGGGCCTGGTGGTCTTCGCCGACGGCATCAAGACCTACCTCGCGCCTTCAGCGGGTCGGCTCCAGTACAGGAAGATCGTCGACGCGCTCTACACCGCCAAGCCGCACCTCACGTACGTCGACTACCTGGCGCTCTTCAAGGAGCTCAACGTGCGGCTGCTCAAGCGCAGCCTGCTGTGCGTGTTCACCGACTTCATCGACGAAGATCAGGCGCAGACCATGGTCGACCCGATGCGAAGGCTCGCCAAACGCCACGTGCCGCTGTGTCTCTCGGTGAAAGACGCCGCGCTCTCGCAGTTGCTCGAGACCTCACCGCCCGACGCAGAGGTCGCCTATCAACACGCGGTGGCAAGCGAGCTGCTGCTCGAGCGCGAAGCGATGAAGCGCAAGGTGGGCCGCGACGGGGTGACGGTGGTCGACGTCGATGCGAATCAACTGTCGCTGGCCGCGGTGAACCAGTACCTCGAGATCAAAGCGCGCGGAACGTTGTGAGACGACGGAGCCAAACACCATGAAGGTCTTCTGCCCCAACTGCGGAACTGAGAACGACGGCATGCCCGGTGGCCGGCTCACCTGCCAAGCCTGCACGGCCAGCTTCGAGGTGCCTCGTGAAGGTGGCATCAGCCAGCCGCTGGCGCCTCGAGTGATCGCGCCCCCGCCGCCCGTCGTCACCGCGCCTCCGCCCTCTTCTTCGCCCTTCCCCACCGGGTACGTGGGCCCACCTCCGATGGGTTTTGGCGGCAGCTCCAATGGCCTTGCGAGTGGCAGCACCAACACGCTGGCCATCGTGTCCCTGGTCTTGGGCCTCTTGTGCTGCATCCCCTTCGCGTCGATCGGCGCGATCGTCACGGGCGTGATGGCGCAGAACCAGATCAACGCGACCAACGGTCAGCAGAAGGGCAAGGAGTTCGCGCTGGTCGGCATCATCCTCGGGAGCACCAGCTTGCTCATCACCATCGGCAGCTTGCTCATCAACGCGGTCACGAGGTTCCGCTGAGCATCTTCCGGGCGAGGCCCGACCAGAGATACGCGTAGACCCCGCTGCCGATCATCAACGCGAACGACACCTTGAAGGCGATCGAAAGCCGTGGCGGGTGGATCTGCGAGATGGTGCCTTCGATGAACCCGGCGAGCACGAACAGGGCAAGCGTTCCCAGCAGCAACTGAAGCGCCGTCTTGCCTTCGCGTTTGAGGGCCGCGCGCCGCGACAGACCCTGAGGCGCCACCAGCGCACGCGCGAGCACGAACCCTGCTGCGCCGGCGATCACGATGGCGGAGATCTCTGGAATGCCGTGCGGGAGAATCCACGCCCAGAACCAGCCGGCCATGCCCTTCGACGTGTAGACCCACGCGAGTGAACCCAACATCACCCCGTTGAGGAACATCAGGATCGCCGTGCCCAGCCCCGCGGTCAGCCCCAGCGCGAAGGCGAGGAAGGCCACCTGAATGTTGTGGGTGAAGAGGAAGCTGGTGAACATCGCCTGCTCGCCGGCGCCCGCGCCCTTGGTCTTCGCTTCTTCTTCCTGGCGTTTCTCCGGGTCGAGCTTCAGGTGATCGCCGGGCACCAGGTACGGCGCTGCGTCGGGGTCGAACATCATCCCGATCCACCCGAAGCCGAAGCCGCCCCAGAACAGCAGGAAGGCGGCCACGAACATGCGCCATTCGCGCGCCATCACGTCGGGAAAGCCCATCGTCAGAAAGCGGCCCACTTCGCCCATTCGCACGCGCTTGCCCGGGTACGTGATGGCGTAGGCGCGGCCGACGAGATCGTTCAGATAGCCGCTCACATCGGCGGCCCCCGCGCGCGCCCGCACCCACAGCAGATCCGACGAGGTCGAGCGGTACAGCCGCGAGAGCATGCGCGCGTCGTCGAGGGTCAGCTTCGACAAGCCGTCGCGCTCGGTGGTATCGAGCAGCCGCTCGAGGGAACTCCACTTCGGCCGACGCTGCTCGACGAACTCCGCGAGTTCCATGGTCCAGAGCAGTCTAGACTCAAACCACGTCATGGCGACCGCCCTGGATGCACCGGTGAGACTCGACGGCACCCACACCGTGCTCACCCCCGAGTACGTCGAGTTCAACTTCGTGTTGGCGGGGCTGATGAGCCGTTTCCTGGCCCTGCTGGTCGACACGGTCTTGAGCCTGATCATCACCTACGCGCTGTTCATCGTGGTGCTGCTCTTCTCGCTGCTGCTCTCGGCCGGTAGCGCGGCGGTGGGCGGCGCAGGCGTCGGTGAGCAACTGCTCGGCGTGGGCATCGCAGCCCAGTTCGTCATCTGGTTCCTCATCGACTGGGGCTACATGGTGCTGCTCGAGACGGTCTGGAGCGGGCAGACCGTGGGCAAGAAGATGATGGGCCTGCGCGTGATTCAAGACACCGGCGTGCGCGTGGGCGTCTATCAATCACTGCTGCGAAACCTGGTCAGGCCGCTCGACAAGCTGCCCATTCTCTACCTGGTGGGCGGCGTGGCGGCGTTGTTCTCGGGCACGCAGCAGAGACTGGGCGATCTGCTCGCCGGCACCATCGTGGTGCGTGAACGGCGCCTCAAGATTCCCGCCCAACTCGAGCGGCCCGACGGTGACACCTCGTTGCTGGCCGACCCCGACTTTCGCGCGCGCGTGGCGAAGCTCTCGGCTGAAGAAGAGACCGTGTTGTTCTCGGCGGCGCTGCGGCGGGAAGAGCTGGGCATGGAGGCGCGCTTGAACCTCTTCGCCACCCTGGCCCGCAGGCTCGAGGAAGACCTGGGCTTCACCAAGCCAGGTCACTTGTCAGACGAGAAGCTGGTGTTGCTGGTGACGGCGGCGCTCGCGGCGAAGAACGCCTCGAAGAGCAAGGCCGCCCCCGCCCGCAGGTTCCTGCAGCGCTGACTTAGAAGTACGTGGTCACGGCCGCGCCGGCGCCGAGCGAGAAGTTCGGCGGCACGTTGAGGGTCACGTACATGTCGAGGTACCCGCGCACGCCCAACGAGACGCTCTCGGCTACGAAGAAGTCGACCCCCGCGCCGACGCCAGGCCCGATGAAGAAGTTGGGCAGCCCATTTGCCTGCATCGCGTCACGAATGAAGTAGAGCCCCGCCAAGTGGAGCGTGACGTAGGGGCGAATCGATTCTTCCAGGAACATGTACTTGATCCCGAACTGCCCACCGCTGGCGATCACGATGCCCTTGCCGTCGGGCGAATTGAAGCCGAACTTCTGCTGCGCGAACATCAGCGGAATGCGCAGGAACACCTCGAAGCCGCTCTCGATGTAAAACGCGCCTTCGAGCGTGATGGGAATGCCCCAGTCGATGCCCACCGAATCGCCCGCGCCCAGAATCCCGAAGCCCGAGACGCCCAGCCCAAGGCTTCGATTCGCGAAGCTGCCTGCCTGCGCATTCACCTCAGTGGCAGCGAAGAGACCCAACACCATCACGCACGTCGAGAGCTTCTTGGCCATGGCGGCGCATCGTACCTCTCAACATCAGGAAATCAGCCGCGTTTCGTCGTTCGGCGTCATTGCGACCGATGGGCTGCTTCTCTACACTCGGCGCCCGATGAATCGACTCCGTCTGGTCCTCGCCGCGGGCCTCGTGGCGGCGGGTTGTATGTCAGCCCCCGCTCCACACCCCCGCGCCCTCGAGTGCAATGAGCTGTGCGCCCAGTACATCGGCATGAACAACCTGCAGGCCGCAGAAGACCAGTGCGACCTCGGCATCCAGTTTTCGCCGCAGTACGCAGACCTCTGGGCCAACAAGGGCGTCATCGCCTACTCCCGCGGGCAAGACGCCAAGGCCAAGGAGTACCTGATCAAGGCGCTGCGCCTGAACCAGGATCAAGCTCAGGCCTACAACAACCTCGGCAACCTCTACATGAAGGAGCAGGCCTTCGGAAAAGCGCACGACAACTTCCAGCGCGCGCTCCGCGTCAACCCCGACTACCTCGAGGCCCGCTACAACCTCGCCCTCGCCTTCAAGGCCCTCAACCAGCCCGACAAGGCCAAGAAAGAGCTGCGCACGCTGCTGCACGTGAGGCCCGACCTGTCTGACGCGTGGGCGCAGCTGGGTCAGATCGCCGTGGAAGAAGGCGAGAACGAAGCGGCCATCGAGTACCTCACCAAGTCCACTCAGCTCGACCCCAAGTTCACGGCCGCCTGGATGGTGTTGGGCAACGCCTTCATGGAGGTCGGCAAGCCCTGCGACGCCAAGGACACGTTCTCGAGCTGTCTCGAGGTCGACGAGAACTTTCCCCAATGCCGCAACAACATCATCGTGGCCGAGAAGAAGTGCAAACTGCAGGACAAGGCGCTCGAGGACGTGAAGGCGCGCGCGGCTGGAGCGAAGACGCCTGAAAGTGAGTACTCGGTCGCCGTGCAGGCCAGGGAGAAGGGCCTCGTGAACGATGAAGAGCGCGCCTACAAACGGTGCCTCAAGTACGACGCGAAGTACGCGTTGTGCCACTACGGCCTGTTCGAGCTCTTCAAGAACCGCAGCGACGAGAAGAGCGCGTCGGTGGCCTGCAAGAACTTCCTGAAGTTCGCCAACGAATCAGACTTTCAGACCCAGGTGGCCATGTGCCGCCAGTACGTCAGCGACTGAAGCGAAGCGCTCGATGGGAGTCCGACTCACGGTCAAAATGAAGAGCGGGAGCGGTGCCGATCAGACAAAGACGGTGCTGCTCGACGAGGAGACCATCACCTTCGGGCGTGATCAGACCTGTCAGGTCGTGCTCGCGCAGCAGGCGGTCTCCCGCAACCACGCGCGCATCTCGCGCGATGGCACCCTCTTCTTTCTGGAAGACCTGGGCTCGAGCTTCGGCACGTCGGTCAACGGGCAGAAGCTGCCCAAGGGTGAGAAGCGGCTGCTGCGCAACGGCGACGTCATCGCCATCGCCCAGTTCGACGTGACCTTCGATCGGGTGGCTGAAGGCAGCAGCGAAGACGTCTCGGGCAAGACCAGCTTCCTCTCGCGCAAGGTCGTCAAAGACGTGATGAAGGGCCTCGCCGCGGGCGGCGAGAACGCCTACTTCCGGGTGATGAACGGCGCGACCGAGGGTCAGCGCATCGAGATCGCCGACGCCCAGGAATACATCTTCGGCCGCGACGCTGCAGACGCCGACATCGTGCTCAACGACGACCTGGTCTCGCGCAAACACGTGAAGGTGCGCCGCGACTGGTCGGGTACGCACGTCGAAGATCTCGGCAGCCGCAACGGCATCAAGCTCAACAAGAAGCGCACCCGCAAGGCCACCATCAAGGATCGCGACGAACTCGAGATCGGCGGGGTCAGGCTGCTCTTCATCGATCCTTCGGAGGTCCGCGAAGACCCCGTCGTCATGTCCTCGAGCCAGGACGACGAAGAAGGCACGCTCGCGAACAAGCCCGAAGACGATCCGCCGTCGGTCGAGGTGAAGCAGGAAGAAGAACCCGCGGCAGACGCCCCGGCCGAAGAAGAACCCGCCGCCGAAGAGCCTGCTGACGAACCGCAGAAGACCGAAGACGACCCGCCTGCCGAAGAGGAGCCTGCTCAGGAGGAAGAAGAAGAGGCGGCCGATGAGGGCCCGCGCAAGCTCGTCGACTTCAGCAACAAGCAGCACCTGGTCGCGCTCGGCGTCGGCGGCGCCATGGTGCTCGTCGGGGTGGTGTTGATCATCCTGCTCGTCGCCGGCGCCTGAGTCCCCTCTCCCTCAGGGCGAGGGCGCTTCTTCAACTTCCTCTCAAACTCACCGAGTGCTGATGCGAGCCACGGGCTGAATGTTGAGCTCAGGCGAAAGCTCCTGGTAGCTCACCACCGAGAACGGCGGGTTGAACTCGTACTCGAGCAACTTGCGCACGTACCGCCGAATGTCCATCGAGGTGAGGATCACCGGGCGCTGCGCGGTGGGCGGCAGGTGGCCACACTCGTTCTTCACGGCCTGAACGATCTCCTGCGCGATGTCGGGCTCGAGCGCGAGGTGCGTGCCCGCAGACGTGCGCTTGATCGAGCTGCGAATGGCGTCTTCGATCTGAGGGTCGAGCAGGTACACCACCAGCGTGTTCGTGCCGCGCGCGTACTTGTGCGAGACGTAGCGCTTGAGCGAGCTGCGCACGTGCTCGGTGAGCATGACGCTGTCGGCCTCCATCTGGCCCTGCTCTGCGAGCGCCTGAAGAATGCCGCGCAGGTCGCGAATGGAGATCTCTTCTTCGACCAGGCGCCCGAGGATGTCGGTGAGCTTGAGCACCGTGACGACCTTCGGCACGACCTCCTTCACGATGGCCGGGAAGGCCTTCTCGAGTTGGTCGAGCATCGTCTGCACTTCCTGCACGCCCACGAACTCCCGCGCGTGACGGCGGAGCACCGAGGCCACGTGGAGGATCATGTAGCCAGGCACATCCCACGTGGTGAGGCCGGCGGCCTCGAGCATGTCTTTGTTCGCTTCGGGCACCCAGGCCGCGGGCTGGCGCGTGGCCGGGTTGATCGCATCGAACCCTTCGATGTTCATCAGCCGCAGGCGATCGACGGTGTCGTTGACCAGAATGTGGCCGAGCGTCGCTTGACCGGTGACCACGGGCACTTCGTTGATCTGAATCTGGTACGCGCCGGGCGGCAGGCCGGGGTTTCCGCGCGCACGCACGCCGGGGAAACGAACGCCCAGCTCGACGAACAAGCCGTCGCGCATGAAGGGCACCAGCTCGAAGAGGAACTTGCCGCCGTCTTGCCGCGAGTCGACGAAGGGCACCAGCGCGTCGGAGACCTCGAGCACGATGGGCGTGACCACGGGGATGAAGAGCTCGGAGTCGGGGTTGATGGGCTCTTTGGGGGCGGGCTCGGTGGCCTTGGCCTTCTCGTCTTCGCCCTCTTCCCCGGGCACCTCGCCGTCGGAGTTCAGCTCGCCGCTGTCGATCTTCTTCTGGCGCTTGAGCATCATGTACGCGCCACCGGCAGCCGCGGAGCCCAGCAGGAGAAACGGAGCCTTGGGCAGGCCGGGCACCAGGCCCAGCACGATCAACATGCCGCCGGCGATGCCGATGGCGCGGGGGTAGGCGATCAGCTGCGAGCTGATGTCCTTGCCGAGGTGCGCGCCCTCTTCTTCGCCGCCGACGCGCGTCACGATGATGCCGGCCGCGGTGGAGATGAGGATGGCGGGGATCATGCCGACCAGGCCGTCACCGATGGTGAGCAGCGCGTACTTCTTGGCCGCCTCGCCCACCGTCATGCCCTTTTGCGCCACGCCGATCGCCAGGCCGCCGACGATGTTCACCACCGTGATGATGATGCCGGCGATGGCGTCGCCTTTGACGAACTTCATGGCGCCGTCCATCGCGCCGAAGAGCTGTGATTCACGTTCGAGATCGCGGCGCTTGCGCTTGCCGTCTTCCATCTCGATCGACCCTGCGCGCAGGTCGGCGTCGATCGACATCTGCTTGCCGGGCATGGCGTCGAGGGTGAAGCGGGCGGCCACTTCGGCGACGCGCTCAGAACCCTTGGCGATCACGATGAAGTTCACGATCACGAGGATCACGAAGACGATGCCACCGACCACGAAGTTGCCGCGCGCGACGAAGTTACCGAACGCGTAGACGACCTCGCCTGCATCACCGACCGACAAGATGAGTCGTGTGGTCGAGACGGTGAGCGCCAACCGGTACATCGTGGTGATCAGCAGCAACGTAGGGAACACGCTGAACTGCAATGCGCCCGGAATGTAGAGCGACATCAGCAGGATGATCACCGACAAGCTGATGTTGATGGTGAGGAGGATGTCCAACAGGAACGTCGGGAGCGGGACGATCAACATCCCGATGATCGACATCACGACGATGGCGAGCACGATGTCCGAGTACTTGTTGATGAAACCTTTGCCTGAACCCGCTGGACCAGCTGCCATGAGGGGGCGCAGGTTAGCGCAAACACCTCACGACGTGCGATTCGCGCGTGCCAGCGTCAGCAGTTTCCGGGCTCTGGCGACGAACGGGTCTGACGCAGGGCCCAACGCAACGGCGCGCTCCAGGTCTTCGACCGCCCGGGCGAGCTTGCGCCGCGAGAGGCGAATCTCACCCCGGTAGACGAGGGCAGCCAGCTCGTCGGGGTCGATGTCGAGCGCAGCCTCGAATTGCTCCAGCGCCCCCTCGAGATTGTGTGCCCCCAACAAAAGGGTGCCCAACATGGTGTGAGCAAATGGGTCTCGGCGGCCCAGCTTCACCAGCGACTCGAAGATGATCCGCGCTTCCTCGGCGCGGCCCGCCTCGAACGCTTCGTGGCCCAGCCGGGTGAGATCGACGAACGCCTGCTCGGCAGGGTCGACGGTCTCATCGGTCAACGTCTGCCGGCCCTTGCGCGAGGGCCGGCGGTCCACGTTTTCAGGCGGCTCTTCGGTGACGAGCGTCTCGACCGTCTGAATGCGCTTGGGCACAGGGCCCCGCGCCTTCTTCGGGTAGTAGACGATCTCGACAGGTTTGGAGCCGCGTGTCATCGACTACTGCTTCTTCTTGGCCGCGTCTTTCTTGGGCTCGTCCTTCGTCGCGGCTTCGATCATCTCGAGCGCTGCGGCGGCGAGCACGCGGGCACGCTGGGTGAGCGGATCTTCAAACTTGGGATCGAGCTCGACGGCCTTGGCGAAGTCTTCGGCGGCCTCGAGGATCTTGCCGTCACGCAGGTTGACCTCACCGCGGTTGACGTACGGGGCGACTTCTTTCGGGTTCAGGCCGATCGCCACATCGAAGTAGCCGCGCGCCATCTCCAGATCTTCTTCGGCCAGGAAAACCGCGCCGAGCGCCGTGTGGTAGTACGACTCGGTCGGCTCGAGCGAGATGAGACCCGAGAAGATGGTCTTCGCCTCGCTGTACTTGCCCTGCTCGTAGAGACGGAAACCGATGAGCGCCATCTGCAGCATCTCGGGGCCGCTGATCGCGTGGTAGTCGCGGAGGTTCATCTCTCCCTTCTGGAACGCCTCCTTGCGCGCGGGGGTGTAGAGGAGCTTCTCCCAGTTGGGGGTCGCTTCCTTCATCACTTCGATGCCCGGGATCCCGCTTGCGACGCCCGTAGACTCTTCACTTTTCTTTTCGCTCATCGTGCTGTCTCCCCTGAGTGATTTCGAATTCGAAGCGCGCGGACTGCACCACAGCTGTTCGCGTGAGGCATCAAAAAAAAAGGCCGGGAACCCGAAGGTCCCCAGCCTTGAAAATTTCGACCTGACGCTTTTTAGCGGAGGTTCGAGATCATCGAACCGCGGGTCGTGTCGTGCGACTTCTGCACGGTCGACATCATTTCCCAGAACTTGTTCATGTTCGACATCGCCTGCTGGTAGTCGAACATCTTCTGGTTGTACTCGTTCTGCTTGCCAACGTCCTTCGCCTCTTCGCCGGTCAGCGGCTTGGGAGGCAGGTTGCTGCTGGACGAAGCGCCCGAGGGGTTCGAGCTGCCGGTGCTGCCCGTGGCGGCGCTCGACGACGTGCCGGTGGCGGCGCTCGACGACGAGGCCGGGGCGGACGGGGCGGCGGGGTTGTTGTTCGCGATGGCCGTCTGGCGCTCGGCGGTGTTGGTGCCGGGCAGCGCGACGTTGCCGACGCCGGGGGCGAAGCGCTTGGTGACCAGGTCACCGAGGCCCTGAATCAGCTTGTCGATGCCGCCCTGAGCGAACTGGGTCAGCTTCTCGAGGCCCTTGCCGAGCAGCTTCTCGCCAAGCGCCTTGAAGGGACCGGGCAGGGGCGAAGCAGCGAGCGCGTTCTTGATGAAGCCAGCGCCCTTCTGGAAGAGGTCGCCAACGATGCCGCCGAGGAGCTTGCTCGCCGCGGGGGCGATCGCCTTGATGAGCGCCGGAGCAACCTGCTTGATGACGCCACCGAGAGCACCGCCGATAGACTTAAGTGCACCACCCATTGTGAGCCTCTTCTTTCGTGTGATGCCGGAGAGTATTCCCCGGCAGTTGCAGAGTTATCGCACGGCCTGCTCGCGCAGTTTCCGATGCATTTTCTATTTTCTTAAGAGAACCGCCATCATCGCGGAAACCTTCATGTTTTCGGCCGATTTGGGCTTGGAGAACTGCAGCGCACGCTTCAAATCATCCATCGCCTGCGCCTTTTGCCCCTGGAGGAGCTTCACTTCAGCCCGGCCCAGGTACGCCGTGGCGTCTTGCGGAGCTATCTTGAGGGCCACGTCGTAAGCGGCCACCGCGCCCGCCGGGTTGCCCGCGGCCATCTCCACCACGCCCAGCGCCTTGGCAAAGTACGGATCCATCGGGTTGATGGCGTAGAGCCCCTGAAAGACCGTGCGAGCCTCGTTCACCTTGCCCTGGTAGTAGAAGTAGTAACCCGTGCGCGCGATTGAGTAGAGTTCCTCATCGGTGTAGCCGCGCACGTCTTTGAGGGTCGCCTTGCCATCGGCCCACTTCTGGAGCCGCTGGGCGAGGGCCGCGTCGTCAGACATCAGTAGCCTTCTTCCATCGTCTCTTCGCGGCGGCGGCGTTCGATCTCTGCCATGTCGTTGCTCACCGTGCCGACCAGCTCGAGCATCGATGACTCACGGGCGAGCAGCGACTTGAGGCGCTCCACGCGGTCGGGCGGCGCGCGCAGCGCCCCCAGGCCACGCTGCATCGCTTCCTGGTTCGCTTCGGCCAGACGCTCGGCGACCGTGTTGAGCGGCCCGCGATCGGTGTAGCCCTCGAGATCGGAGTCGTGACCGGCCGGCCCCGGGGGCATCGGCAGGCGAATCTCTTCGGCAGAGCGGGCCGGGCCAATCGAGTCGAGCAACGCCGCCGACGCGAGCGCCGGGTTCTTGGGGTCGCCCTTCTTGCGAACGTTCTTGCGGTCGAGCTGCGCCTTGTTGACGAGCTTCTCGCGCACGCCCGTGGGGCCACCCCACGGCCAGGCTGGAGCGCGCGTCTGCGGTTGTCCGATCTTCGCCATGGTCAATCTCCTACTTTACTTTTTGCTGTTGGCCTGCTGCTGCAGCGCGTTCACGAAGTTCAGCACTTCGGCCACTGCGTCGTAGAGCTCTTCGGGCACTTCCTGCCCGACGTCCACCCGGTACAGCGCACCTGCAAGAGTGGTGTTCTTCATGAACGGCACGCCGTACTGCTTTGCGATCTCGCGAATCTTTTCGGCCTTGAGCCGCATGCCCTTGGCGATGACCCGCGGCGCGTTGTCCTTCTCGCGATCGTACTTGATGGCAATGGCGATATCGGCATCTTCAGGCATGGGGCCCTGAGTGTCCCCCGAGTCGGGCCGGGCGGAAAGGGGGCTCCTTGTTGCGCAGCCACAGCCGGGTGGGAAAGGTCTGCGTCTCGACGATCTCCTCCAACGTGAAGAGCCGGTGCACGGGCGCGTTGCTGTCGGTGGTGAGGAACAACATCTTCGCAAAGCCGGCGGCGTACAGCGCCCGTTGAGCCCTTCGCACCAGCACGCGCGAGAGGCCCTTGCCCCGCTGCGACGGGTCGACCGCCAGCCCCAGCAGCGTACCGGTGTCTTTCTCGTCGGAGGCCGCGCAGCAGATGACGCCCACCACCCTGCCCTCGCTGCGAATCACCACGCACGCAGAGGGCACGGCCACACCGAGCGCGCCGTTCAGATAACCGTCGAAAGCCACCCCGCACTGCGCCTCACTCGGCGCCTGAGGCAAGGTGGCGTAGAGGCCCTCGACGCTCATCGCGTGGGTGCGCGCGAACAGGGCCCGCGACTCGGCCAGAAAGGTGTCACGCAGAGGCGACACCTCGAGGCCAGGCGGCTCGGGTTGATCGAGCGGCACCCGCGAAAGCTGTTGGGTGAAGACCTGGCGCAGCAGCAAGCGAAAGCCGAGCTCGTCGAGCGTGGGGCCGGCGATCTTCACGCAGTCCTCGTCCCACACGAGGGCCTCCGAGGTGAGTTGCAGCTCGTCGAGCCCCGCGAGCAAGGCAGATTCAGGGCCACCCGCCGCCACCACCTGGCGCCACGAGCTGCGATCATCGACCACCATCACCGCCTTGCCGTCGTCCGAGCGGGAAAACACAGCGCGGGCCTGTCCCGACTCGAGCCGCTCATAGAGCGAGAGCACCGCGAGCATCGGTACGCCACCTTCGGACAACACGGCGCACGCCTCGTCGAGCAGCGCTGCATCGATCATTGGGTCATCTGAGTCGACGGATCACGACGGGTCAACTCACGCGGACTTCTTGAGCTGGTAGACGAAGTTGAGCACCTCGGCGACCGCGTCGTAGAGCTCTTCGGGAACCTCCTGGTTCACCTCGATGCGCAGCAGCGCGTGCGCCAGCGGCACGTTGCGCAGCATCGGCACGTCGTACTTGCGCGCGAGCTCACGAATGCCTTCGGCGCGCAGCTCGATGCCCTTGGCGATGATGCGCGGCGCGCCGTCGTTGGCCTTGTCGTACTTGAGCGCGATGGCCACGTGATCGGGGTTGGTGACGATCACGTCGGCGCCCTTGACCGAGTCCATCTGCGCGCTTTCCAGCAGCTCATGCGCGAGCTCCTTGCGCTTGGCCTTGTGGTGCGGGTCGCCTTCCGATTCCTTGTATTCCTTCTTGACGTCGTCCTTCGACATCATCTGGTCCTTCATGTAGCTCTTGTGCTGCCACCAGACGTCGAAGATGGCGAAGCCCGCGAACATCAAGATCACCTTCTTGCAGATGCGCGTGACCAGCTCGCCCATCACCATCATGGTGATCGCCGCGTCGCCGTGAATGGTGGCCACCACCAGGCCCATCGCGTCGTGCACCACGCCCCACACCACGTAGCCAGTGACGCTCAGCTTGAACATCGACTTGAAGAGCTCGATCAGTTGTTTCTTACCGACCAGGTTCTTGAGGCCCTCGATGGGGTTGAGCTTTTCCATCTTGGGCATCACCGCGTCGAGCGCCAGCAGCGCGCCGACCTGAAGAAATTCCATCAGGCCGCCCGCGATCGCCGCGGAGAACGCGATGGGAATGCAGGTGAGCAAGAGCGCTTGCAGCGACAGATAGATCAGCTGGGTCGTAGCGAGCGCGAGATCGTCGGGGTGCGCGATGTGATCGACGCCGAAGAGGAAGAGCTGCTTGATGCGGGTCTCGAACGCACCCCAGGTGCCGCCCACCACGCTCATCGCGACGGCGAGCGCGAAGACGCCCGACAGATCTTTGCTCTTCCAGACGTTGCCCTTCTTCCGGGCATCGTCGATCTTCTTTTGAGACGGTTCCT
The DNA here is from genome assembly GCA_043773025.1 of Archangium sp. Classification (GTDB taxonomy): domain Bacteria; phylum Myxococcota; class Myxococcia; order Myxococcales; family Myxococcaceae; genus Archangium_A. The sequence continues at coordinate 21,811 of JAYVFP010000186.1, read as the reverse complement.
CTGTCTTGTCGCCACCTTCAGACACGAGGCCCCCTCACGAGAGCAGCTCGAAGGCGCGCCGCAGCCAGCGGAACATCACCCCGTACTCGCCGATGAGCCGGTCGGTGATGAGGTGAATGGCGGTCACCATGATGAGCACGCTGACCACCGGCTTTATCTGCATCGCCACGAAGAAGACCTGCACCTGCGGCGCGACGCGGTTGATCATGCCCAGCGCGAGGTCGACCATGAAGGTGGCCAGCAACACCGGCGAGGCGAGCGCGAGCGCGATGCGGATCATGTCGCCGAAGATGCGCAGGATCGTCTCGAAGAAGCCCCACGTGCCGTGGCTGAAGCGCGGGTACTGATCGAGGGGAATCTGGGTCAGGCTCTCGCCGAAGACCTGGAAGACGATGTGGTGCCCACCCAGCGTGAGGAAGAGCACGGTCGTCATCTGCAACTGCAGGTTCGAGAAGAGCGACGCGTTCTGGCCCAGCTGCGGCACCATCAACTGCGCCTGGTTGGTGCCCGACATCGAGTCGATCAAACTGCCCGCCGAGTTGGCTGCGTCGAACACCAACCCCACGATGAACGAGAGCGTCAGGCCTAAGAACAGCTCTTTGAGCATCAGGGCGATGAACAACACCGCGCTGATCGGTATCTCGCGCACCTGGGCGATGAGCACCGGGTAGAGCACCATGCCGATCATCACGCCCAGGCCCAGCTTCACTTCCTGGGGCACGGTCTCGCCGCCGAGGAACGGGGTGAGAATGACCACCGGCAGCACGCGCGCCATCAACAACGCGAACGCGAGGAGGATCTGGGTGAAGTCGAGCTGAATGCCCAGCTCGTGCCGGAGCGCGGCGACCAGTTCTTGAGCTTCGGCTGCGCCCATGGCTCGTCAGTGCCCGATCAACGAGGGGAACCGGTCGAAGATGTTGAAGGTGTAGCGGAGGATCATCGAGCCCATCCACGGGCCCGCCAGCGCGAGCACGCCGAAGATCACCACCAGCTTGGGGGCGAACGAGAGCGTCTGCTCCTGGATCTGCGTGGCGGCCTGGAAGACCGAGACCATGAAGCCGATCACCAGCGACAGGAGAATCGGCGGCCCAGAGACCACCAGCACGAGGATCAGCGCCTGCTGAATGACGTTGTTGAGCTGGTGCATGTCAGAGGTACCCGATGACGAGGCCCTTCGCGATCAGGTACCAACCGTCGACCATCACGAAGAGTAATAACTTGAAGGGCATCGAGATCGTGGTCGGTGAAAGCATCTGCATGCCCAGGGCGAGCAAGATGTTCGCGACCACCATGTCGATCACCAGGAACGGGAGGAACAACAGGAACCCGATCTGGAAGGCCTCCTTGAGTTCAGAGACCACGAACGAAGGCACCAGCACGAGGAAGTCGGTCTCGCCGATGCCCACGCGGTCTTCTGGTTTTCGCAGCTTGAGGGCCAGCGAATAGAAGAGCGTGCGATCTTTGAGCGTGACCTTCTTCAAGAGGAAGTCACGCATGGGCTCCTTGGCCCGGTTGGCCGCCTGAATGAGCGTATCGACGGTCTTCGCGCTCATCAGGCCTCCTTCCTGGGTGACGCCGGTCGCGTCGGCTGCCCGGAACATCGCCTGGCCCACGGGCGACATGATGTAGACGGTGAGGATCGTCGCGAGCCCCGTGATCACCTGCGTGGGGGGAATCTGCTGCGTGCCGAGCGCTGAGCGCACGATCGACAGCACGACCGAGATCTTCACGAAGCTGGTCACCATCAACAGCACGAACGGCGCGAGGCTCATCGCCGCCAACGCCATCATCAGCACCAGCGGCTTGTTGGCGAACGAATCACCGCCCGAGAGCGGCACGACGTCGACGGCTGACGGGGCAGCGCCCCGGCCCTTCTTCTGCGCGAAGGCGAGAGCGGGCTGGAGCAAGAGCGCAGCCGAGAACAAAAACAGCTTCGCGCGCAGGGGGGTGGAGAGACGTGTGATCACGATTTTCCGTCCAGGTCAGGCGCAGGCGGGGGATTTGCCGGTTCCTTGCGGCCCAGCAGCTTGCGAAGAAACGGGCTCAGCTGCACCGGAGCCGAGGTCGCGACTCGCGCCTTGTCGACCACGGTGCGGTCGAGCCTGGAGATCAACGAGAGCCCGCTGTCACCGCCGCCGATAAGCAGCACCTCACCGCCCGCTTCGACCACGAACAACGAGCGCTTCTGGTCGAGGGTGACCCGCTCGAGCACGGTGACCACCGAGGTGCCCAGGGGCGCACGAATGCCCAGCAACCTCCGCAGCCCGATGTTGAGCGTGAGGTAGGCGAGCGCGACCACGATCGCCAGCACGATCATGGTGCGAATGAGCGTCCACCCGAGGCTGAAGTCTTCCACCGCGAGCTCTGGCGGTTCAGACCTTGGGATCTCGGGTTCAGCGAGCCGGTTCGCGTCGTCGCGAGGCGAGGGGCTGGGCGCCACGTTGGGCGCCGCGGGCGCGACGACGGGGGGCGCCGCCACGGTCTCTTCGGCCCACGCCAGAGGGGCGGCCGTCAGAGCGAAGAAAAGGAAGGAGACCGGCAACCGAAGCACGGGCGCACGGTACCTGACGCGTGACGCGCGGTCACCCTGCGAGCGAGAGGATCCGGATGCCGAGGTTCCCGTCGATCTCGACGAGTTCTCCCCGCGCCACGACCTTCCCATTCACGGAGAGATCGAGCGGTTCTCCCGCGACGCGGTTCAAGTCGAACACATGCCCCACCTTGAGAGCCACGACCTCTTCGGCGGTGGTGGAGACGCGGCCGAGCTCGACCGAGATCTGCAGGGGAATGTCATTCATCAGGTCGGCGCCACCGGCGCCCTGTGCGTCGTCCACGTCGTTTCTCCCTCGAATTGCACCAGGTGTGGTCGATTCGTCTTCATCGTCGCTCAACGGCTCTTCGGCCGGCGGTTCTTCGGCCGACGCGTCGGCGCCCTCGGGAGTCGGGGGCCCACCGATGCTGATGCCGGTGATCTTCGCCTTGAAGCGGCCCTTCTCGACCAGGATCTCCGCGTCGAGGTGCCCTGCCCGCCCGTAACCGACCTTGAGCTTCGCCGTGCCACCCTGCCCTTGATCAGGCCGGCAACTGAGCTGATCCACCAGCACCACGTCGCGTTCACGCAGCTGCGAGAGCTCGGCGGCGGTGACCTCGACGTTGCCAATCTCTGCGCGCACCGAGGTCTTCACGTTGCGAAGGCGGGTGAGGTGCGCTTCGGCATCAGAGGCCCGGCGCGCGCGGCGAACGGCGGCATCGGCGGGCGGGTTGGCCATGACGAGCACCTCTTCGGGAATCACCAGGCGCAGGTAGCCCGCGTGGTTTCCGAAGACGGCCTTGAGCTGCACCACCGCCAGGTTCTCGTTCTCAGGAATCAGCCCCTGGATCTCTTCGAAGCCGCGCACGACCCCTTCGATGCGCAGCTTGGGGACCGAGGGATCGAGCGCGGGCGAGAGCGCCTTGAGCGTCTCGATGATGACGTAGGTCATCACGCCCTCTTCGATGTCCGTCAGCGGGCGCAACGCGACGGTCTCACCAGCGCCCCCCAGCAGCATGTCGATCGCGTGGTGGGCCAGACCCAGCTCGACCTCCAGCAATCCGCGCGTCTTGTTGGGCTGTGGCGCGAGCACCGCGAGAAAGGTCGTCTCGCCGATGTAGTGCTGCAGCTGAGACATCGGCACCACGTGCACGTATTCGACTTGCACCGAGACGGGCTCTTCCAGCATTTCCTGCAGGCGCTTGCGCACCGACGAGGACACTTCGCCAGTCGAGCGAACGTTCGGCAGCATCCACTCGAGGTTCTTCACCAACTGCGCGTGGCGCTTGCTGACCTTCTCGAGGTTGCTGAAGACGAAGGGCCGCCACGCTCGACCCGACTTGGAGAACGTGGGCGCCTTGATCATCATCGTCTGCTCGGGCGACTTGCCCGTCGTCCGAGAGCTCACCGCGCCTCTGTCTTGAAGTCTTCGAGGGTCAGGCCACGCGCGCCCAGGGCCGCCTTGAGCGCCTCACCCTGCTCTTCGATGAGCTTGAGCACGTCCTTGTCGGTGCCCGAGAACACGGCCGAGATTTTTCCGTTCTTCGCAGAGACCTTCACTGACAAACCGGCGAGCACGTCGCCTTTCAAGTCGATCTGGAACTCGGTCTTGCCCATCGCGTTGGTGCCGATGCGCACCTTCTCGACGATCTTCTGCGCCAGCTCGTTGGCCACTTTGCGCAGGCGCTCAGAGCCGGTCGCTTCTTTGGGTTTGGCCACCGACATGGGCGCCATCAGCGCCGGGTTGAAGCGGAAACCCGGGTTGGCCGCGGCCGCGCCGTCTTTGCCATCTTTGCTGCCGCCGCCCTGCTGACCGGAGCCCTTGTCGGAGTCGGTCTTGATGTCGCCCTTCTCACCCTTGGCAAAGAGACCGCCGGTCACGCCTGCGCTGCCGCTGCTCCCGCCCGCTTCTTTGCGCTCTTCCAACCGCTCACGGCCGACCTTCGCGTCGCCGCTGCGGCCCTGCGCCGCCTTCGCGGTGCCTGACTGATCGGCCTGGCGGCTGCTGGCGGTCTGAGTGAGGCCTTGATCGCCCTGTTCTTTGACCTGCGCGGTCTGCTGGCCGTCGGAGCGCGAGTTCTGCGCAACCTTCTGCTCCTGGCCCTTCGACCCGAGCTTCGACTTGAAGGCCGACTCGTGCTGCGTGCCCTGCGCGCCTTGCTCGAGATGTTTGCCTTCGTCGGCGTGGCCCGATTCGGCGGCCTCCAGCATCTGGGCGATGGCGCTGCGCGCGAGGTTGCCCTCGTGCTTGACCTGGGCTTCCTGCTTCTGGCCCGCCACCAGCTTGGAGAACGCGTTGTTCTCAGCGGCCTTCTTGCTCTTCTGGCCCTCCTGCGTGCGCTTGGCCTCGGCGAGCCGGGCTGCGACGCGGGCGGCATCTCGATCGTCGTCGACGCGGCTCATGAGTTTTCCCGGCGGGTGCGAGCGAGGTGAAGCACGGCCCCGATCTCTTCCTGGTTGGCCTCTTCCTTCGTCTGGCGCTCTTTTTTGACCTCTTTGGCCCAGTTCTCTTTGTTCTTCTCGATCGCCTTCTTTTCCTTCGCGGCCTCGGCCATCTCGGCGCGGCGCTGTTCGACCAGCGCGTCGGCCTGAATGACGACCTCTTTCTGGCGCTCGATGTCGAGCATGAACTGGGCCTCTTCGTCTTTCAGGCGCTGCTCGAAGCGGCCCATCTGCTGGAAGGCGGTGATGCCGCCGCCCTTGGCCGTCATCTCTTGAAGAAAAGCCTGCACCCTGGCCTTGCGCTCGACCTTCATGCGCTCGAGCTGCTGGTTCATGCTGGCCAGCTGCTTCTTTTCCTTGTCAGCCGCCTTGAGCGCCTCTGCGAACGCATCTTTCGCGGCCTCTTCAGCCTTGGTGCGGATGTCGAGCAGGACCTGCAGTCGATACGGAGGCATGACGAGCCTCAGCTTACACCGGCCCCACCGCCGTGGTGCGACATCAAGGCAGGCCCGACACCTACATCACTCGGCCGCGTCAGCGAACATGTCGACCAGGCGCTGCACCGTCTCTTCGAAGGGGCAGTTCTCGTGCGTGTCCTGCTTCAAGAAGCCGATGATCTGGTCGTACTTGTCGATGGCGTAGTCGGTGCGCGGGTCGGTGCCGTACTGGTAGGCGCCCAGCAGAATCAGGTCGCGCTGTTTTTCGTAGGTCGAGAGCGTCTCGCGGAGCTTGCCGCCTGCTTTTTTATGCTCCTTGCTGACGATCTGGCTCATCACGCGGGAAAGCGAGGCCAGCACGTCCATCGCGGGCCACTGGTTTCGTTCACCGATGGCCCGGTTCAAGATGAAGTGACCATCGAGAATGCCGCGCACTTCGTCGGCGATGGGCTCTTCCATGTCTCCGCCGGCCACCAGGCAGGTGTAGATGGCGGTGCACTTGCCCTTCTCTGAGTTACCCGTGCGCTCCATCATGCGCGGGAGCATCGAGAAGACCGACGGCGGGTACCCCTGGCGCGCGGGGGGTTCACCGATGGCAAGGCCGATGTCACGCTGGGCGCGCGCGAGACGGGTCACCGTGTCGAGCATGAAGAGCACGTTGCCACCGCGCTCGCGGAAATACTCGGCGATGGCAGTGGCCACGTAGCCTGCACGCAGACGCACGAGCGCGGGCTGGTCTGAGGTCGCGCAGACCACCACGGAGCGCTTCATGCCCTCTTTGCCCAGAGCGTCTTCCATGAACTCCAACACTTCGCGGCCACGCTCTCCGATGAGCGCGATCACCGAGAGCTCTGCAGAGGTCTGCCTTGCGATCTGACCCATCAGGGTCGACTTACCGACGCCGGACCCTGCGAAGAGCCCGATGCGCTGGCCTTCGCCCACGGTGAGCAGGCCATCGATGCACCGCACGCCCAGCGAAAGCGGCCGGGTGATGCGCTGGCGCTTGAAGGGGTCGGGGCAGTCGCGGTCGACCGCCCAGGGGATCATCGTCTCGGTGGGCAGCGGCCGGCCATCGATGGGCTCGCCCAGGCCGTTGAGCACGCGCCCGAGCAACCCGTCGCCCGCCCAGACCATCAGCGGCCGCCCGGTGGGCACCACCTCGGAATCGGGGCCGATGCCTGACAGCTCGCCCAGGGGCATCAGCATCACCGTCTCGCCCTGAAACCCGACCACCTCGGCGCGCACCTCGGAGCGGCCGCTGCGAATCAAGCAAACCTCGCCGATGCGCACGTTGGGCACCGCGGCTTTGATCACCAGGCCCGTCAGCTCGGTCACCCGGCCGCGCACGCGCACGGTCTGGGTGGTCTTCACGAGATCGGCGTAGCGGCGGAGATCGATCGCCATCACTTCACTTCTTTTCGCGCGTCGGCCGGCATCAGCACGTTGCGCAGCATCTCGAACTGCGTGCGGATCTGCCCGTCGATGGTGCCGTACTCCGTTTGGATGATGCACCCACCGCGCTCGACCTCGGAGTCGTCGCGAATGGAGATGTCGACCGCGCGCCCGATGAGCTCGATGAGGCGCGGCTTCTTCTCGCGCAGGAGCTTCCCGTCTTCGGGGTGCACCTTCATGATCATCGCCTTCGAGCTGCGGGCGGCCTCGGTGCAGTTGGCCACGATCTCCATCATCAGCTCGGGATCACGCTCGAGATCGCGGCTGATGATCTTCGCGGCCACCTTCAGCGCGAGATCCAGCACGTCTTTTTCACTGTCGGCGATGATCTGCCCGGCCTGCATCTTCGCGCGCGCCAGCTCTTCGGCCTGGCGGGCCTGCACGTCGGCTTTGGCCTCGTCGCGCGCCTTGGCGAAGACCTCTTCTTTGAAACGAAGGGCCTCGGCCTTGATCTCTTCGGCCTTGGCCTGAGCGTCCGCGATGATCTGCTTGGCGACGGTCTTCGCCTCGTACTCTTCGGCGTTCACCACCCCGCGGCGCGGCGGCTGACCACCACCACCCAGGGGAGCAGAAGGAACCAGCGGAGACATTTCTCCACTGTCACCCTTGATGACCTTACCGATCACCCGGGGTGCACCACCTGAAGGTCTTCGTTCGTCGCGCGGCCCGTCATCCATCGACCCCTACTCTAACGCGAACCACCCGCCGGTCCACGACCAGGACCCTTGAGCACCGGTGATCGCTGCGGGTTGGTGGTGCTCCCATTCGAACCGGGCGGCTCGCGGCGTTTGGGAATGGCGGAAACGGGCGACGACTGCGAGCGCTGGGGCGGGCGCGTCTCGAGCGGATCGTTGGAAAGTGGCTTGCCGTCACGCAGCACGCGCTGCGCTCTGACCTGCGAGTCGGTGGGCCGCGCGCCGGGCTTCAAGCGGGGCACCATGCCTGAGCCGGCGGCACCCGCGCGGCGAGCCTCGCGATCGGCCATTGGATCGCGCCGGGGTGCAGCGAGGGGGGCGGCAGCGATCGGCCGGCTGCGGGGCGCGGAAGGCACCGCAGGCGCCTGGGCCACCGACCCGGTCGAACGGCGAGCTGGCGGCGCCACCAGCACCTTCGACTGCGGGTTTGACGGCGCGGCGCTGCCGGGCGGCGGCCGGAGCATGGGCGGCGCGGGAGGGGCTTTCATCGGCGGGGGCAGACGCATCGGGCGGTCGACGATGCCCTTCTGCGCGAGCCGCTCGAGCTGCTCGACGATGTCGAGCCGGCCGCCGTCGCCTTTGATGGGTTTGCCCTTTTCTTCCCGCAACCAGCGGTTGAGCAGCTTGCCGATCTCGCCCTGGTGCCGCTGGGCGAAGCGCTGCGCGAACTCGGGTGACTGCGCGTAGCAGGCGCGAATGATTCGCTGAATGCCCGCGCTGCGCATGCCCAGCGAAGGGTTCTCCAGCGCGCCGTGCATCTCGAGCACCAGCTTGGCGTCTTTCTCGGTCAGCCTTCGGGTGGCCCCCGCTTCGGCCGCGCGCGCCGCCAGCACGCGCTGATCAGGGGGCAGCTTGCCGAAGAAGGCCTGGCGATCCTCTTCGGGCAGGCCGGCCACCGCGGTCGCCAGCACGCGCGCGCCCATTCGATCGGCCACCGCGAGGATCTCGCGCTGCGGCATCATCGAAAGATCGGTGAACCGAAAGCTGCCCACCTGCGGCGCGTTGGAGCGCATCGCGTCTTCCAGCTTCCAACGCACGATCGAGAGCACCTCGGGCTTCACGTCGCGCAGCAGCTTCACCGGCGCGGGGTTGCCCATCTCGGCGCGCACGGCGTTGGCGAGATCAGAGGCCAGCGCGCCCAAGACCACCTCGACCACGGTGGAGCGTTCTTTCTTGAGCAGCACCGCCAGGCGCTTGGGATCGGCAGAGGCCAGCTGGCGGCGCCGCTGCGTGACCAGGCGCTTGATTTCCTGCACCAGCAACGGGATGCGCTTCTCACGGGGGATCTGCAGCACGCCCGCGGCGCGGTGCTTGAGCAGTTCTTCTTCACCCTGCTCGAGGTGTTCGTAGGCCCCCACCGCCTCCGAGCCGCCGAAGGCCAGCGAGGTCAGCAGGAGCATCGTCTGCCGCTTGGAGAGCGAGGTGAAGAATTGCTCCAAGGCTCACCACCTGGGCCGCTCCCGACGGGAGCCGCTCAGCCTTCCTGAGTCTTGCGGGGGGCCGGGCGCGCAGCGGGCTTGCGGATCACCATGAAGCCGGTGAGGCCGGCCATCGAGATGAACAGCAGCGCGAAGACGCCGATGATGGTCTTGAAGGTGCCGGCGCTCGTGCTGACCACCTTCACCCCGAGCACGACCTGCGTGGGATCAGCGGTGGTGGTGGTGCCCTCGAACTTGGCCTCGGTCATCAGCACCTTCACGTTCTCTTTCTTGAGCTCGGGCACGGCGTTGGCCACGAACCCCTGAACGTCGTCGACGGCGACGGGCAGCTTGCCGTCTTTGTTGAGCATGTACTTGATGAGCACCGAGGCCGAGGGCTGCGGCTTCTTCTCGGGCTGGGTGAGATCGTTGACCTCGGGCAGCATCACGATGGTCTTCGCTTCGAGCACGCCCGGAATGCGGTTGAGCGCGTTGCTCACCTCGCCGCCGAGCGCCTCGATGAACATCGCGCGCTCTTCGGTCTGGGTGGGGATCATGCCCTTGGTCATCTTGAAGATCGCGAGCCCGTCGGAGCGGGGCCGCGGCAGCGAGTACTCACGCAGCAGTTGGGCAGCGCTGGCCACGTGGGCCTTGGGCACCGAGATGTTGTACCGGGCTTCTTTGCCTTCGCCTTCCTTGTGCTTGGTGGCGTCGATGTTGGCGCCCTGGAGCAGCACGTAGATGTCGTTCGCGTCTTCCTCCGTCAGGTCGTGCTGCACCTCGAGGGTGCACGCAGAAGAGAAAAGGAACACACCGAGGAAAAGAGTGGAGCGCACGAAACGGCTCATGAGGGCGCAGACCATACCAAAGAAACGAAAAAAGGCGCCCTCCGCGAAGGAGACCGCCCCTTGAAGTGCTGGGAACCTGCTCGCGGCTTCAGACCTGGGTCTTGAGCGTGTCTTTCAGGCCGCTGGTGGCCTTCTCGACGACCTTCGAAACGAGGTCGAGCTCCTGCGTGTACTTGTACATGCCGGCCTGCATCGAGAGCAGCTCCTGGTTCGACATCGACTTGCCGTTGGAGATGCCGCCGTTGATGAGCTTGTCGATGTGCGCCTGACCCTTCTCGAGGTTGGCCATCATCGAGGACATCATCGAGGAAGACTTGGAGACCTCGGTCTTCTGTGCGACGGGATCCATGCCCTTGCCGGTGACGTTCTTGTCGAGCTTGTTGAGCCCGGCCTTGTCCATCTTCTGGACCTGGTCGACGTGCTTGATCTGGTCGAGCTTCTGAACCTGCTGAACCTGCTGAGCGTGGCCCACCTTGCCGGCGGCCTCCGGGCCCTGGCTCTTGAGGCTCTGATCGAACTTGCTCGGGCCGACCTTAGCCTGCTGTGCGGCCTGGTCGGGGAGCTTCTGCTGGGCTATCTGCGCTGCCGAGATTCCTGCCAGTGGTCCGGCCATGGTCATTGCTCCTGGTGTGGTCTGATTCGTTATCGTCGTCTTCGTCGAGGAGTTGCTTCAACGTCTCAACTGCGCGGGCGTGGAGGCGGCTGGCCCAGCTCTTTGACTGCCCGATCACGGCCCCGGCCTCTTCCAACGTCTTGTTCTGGAAATAGTAGCCCTGGAGCAATTTTCGCTCTTTTTCCGGGAGCTTCTCGATGGCCGCGCGCACCCGGCGGCGCATCTGCTCGAGCTGAATCTTCTCGTCGGCCGGCAGGGCTTCGTCGGTGACCTGAAGGCCTTCGCTACCCTCCAGGCTGGTCGCGAAGACCATGGCAAGACCCGTTACAGCGCCGGAGATTTCCCGAACGTCGTCATCGAGGGAGCTGCCACCGCCCCCGCGATCAGAGAGGTTCGTCATGTAGGCGTTGGCGCGCTCGGAAGCAGCCGCCCCGCCCTTCAGCACGCCCATCTTTCGCAGGCCGTCGTAGATGGCGCCCTTGATGCGGTAGTGGGCAAAGGTGAGGAAGTTGGCGCCCACGCGAGCATCGAAACGTTCAGCGGCTTCCAGCAGGCCGATCTGTCCCCACGCGACGAGCTCGTCCATCTCGAACTGCGAGTTGAACTGCTTGCGAACCTGGGCAGCCAGAGACCGTACGTACGGACCGTACTTCTCGAGGACCTGCGGCTTCGTTTCCCCGAGTGCCACGGCCGGTTACTCCTGCTCCTCGGCGCGATCCCACAAGCGCTCGAGGGTCTGGTTGAGACGGGGATCGTCCTTGAGCTGCTCGAAGATCTTCTCGGTCAGCTTCTTCGACTGCGTGCGCACCTTCTCGCGGAGAATGTCGGCCACCAGCTTCTTGGTCGCCTCTTCACGGCTCTTGAGTTGGCCTGATCGGAGCTGCCGAACGAGGTCCATCGCCTGTGCGGTGACGGGATCAGTGGGGCCGACGTTGCCGACGTTCGACGAGCCCGCGGCGCCCGAAGGCCCGACCAGCGACTCTGCCTTGTCGACCTTGGCCCCGAAAGCACCGCTGGCTGCGCCGGCCTTCGACGCACCTCCAGCACCAGAGGCTCCTCTGACGCCGCCTGCTTTGCCTCCGCGACCGACTCCTCGAACAGACATGGTGTTTCCTTACTTCGCTTTCGACGGCTTGGCGGGGGGCGGGAGCGCGCCGGTTTCTTTGGCAGCGATGAGCGCTTCGGCGAACCGGGCGCCGTCGCTCTTGGGCTCGAGCTCGAGTGCCGACTTGAGCTCCTTCATCGCTTCGTTCACCTTGCCCATGAACAGCAGCGTCTCACCGCAGTGAGCGCGTGGCAATGAGGCGCGGGGGGCCAACTGCTGGGCCCGCCTGAACACCTGAAGCGCCTTGTCGAAATGCCCCTGGTTGAACTCGAGGCTGCCCAGGGCGATCTGCGGCACTTCGCTCTTGGGCATCAGCAACGACGCGCCGGCGAGCAGCTCGCGCGCGTTGTCGAACTTGCCCAGGTCCATCCACAGGTAGGCGGCTTCGAGCATGAGCATCGCTTGCTGCTTGCTCATCGGGACGAGGCTGCCGGCGATGTCCGACTTCGCTTCCGTCATGGGGCTCTTTGTCCTTTGCACGTGAAGCCTTCTTCGAAGCTTCAGAGAGGTGGGGAGAAACGCGAGGTGAGAATAACACGAAGGGCGGCCACCAGGGCCGCCCTCGCGTGACTGCGCCTATTTGAGCTGAAACACAGCTAGCTGAAACACAGCGAAGCTCAACCTCAGCGGATGTTGCCGACCGAGTTCTTCGCCGTGTCGTGCTTGGTCTTCAGGACGTTCGAGATCGAGGAGAACATCGTGTTCTCGCGCTGCATCGCCATCTGAACCTGGAGCATCTGGCTGTTCTGCGACGACATCGAGGCGATGTCGTTGTTGTACGCGCCCATGCCGTTGGTGCCGGCGCCCGCGGTGAGGTTCGGGCCAGCAGCAGAGCCTGCGCCCACCGAGATGGGGCTGCCACCGACGGCCGCGCCACCGGCGCCGCCCGAGAAACCAACGACACCCGTCGCAGCGTAGCTGGCCGCGGCCGCGCCACCACCGGCGCCCGCGAGGCTGCCGACCGACGAGACCGCCGCCGAGATGACCGAACCGCCGGGGAGCGCGCCGCCGAGGAGCGAAGCGCCCTGGCCGATGGCCGAACCGGCTGCGTGGAGACCGGCGTTGACCTTCTCACCGAACGTGGCGCCCTGAGTCTGCTTGGCGACCGTGACGTTCATCGAGATGCGGTTCGGCATGCCACCGTTGATACCGTTGATGTTGCTCATGTGATTCTCCTTGAGGAAACAGCGGGAAGTTTCCAGGGTTCCGTTCCCCCGACCCTTGTCGGAGGCGCCCTGTGATTCAATTATCGCGCAGTGAGAAGGCGAGTTGCGTGACGCCCGGTGGATCATTTTTCAGCGGCGCTTGCCACCCTTGCCCTTGCGGTCTGTTTCAAGCTTTTCGCGAACTTGCAGGAGGTAGGACAACAGCTCCTCTGTACGTTCGATGGCCTTGCCGACCTTCTTCCCCTGCTCAGCCTTGGGTCCCTTGAGCGCGCTCAATTGTCCCTTGAGGTCCTTGAAGAGGGCCGCAATGTCAGCCGACGTTGCTTTTTCGACGAACCCTTCGATCACCGGGTAGCTCGGCTCGGGGACAACCTGGGGCTCGGCGGGGGTCGGCGCTTTTTCTTTTTTCGCGGTGGCCATGGGTACTTTCGCTGTGGGGTTCAGGTGGAAGAGAGGTGCTGCTGGAGCTTTTGTTGGCCGACGGGATCTCCGAAACCAGCCAGACCCAGAGCCGCGCAGAACTGTACGCGGGGGTCGCCGTCGCTCACCAGCCGGTGAAGCGCGCTGACGGCGGTGTCTTTCAGGATGAAGTCGAAGTTGCCCCCTCGGGCGAGCTGGCCCAGTGAACGAGCGGCCGCCGCGCGGAGGGAAGGCAGTTCGTGAGCGAGCGCCTCGCACAAGCCGCGGGTGGCGCCCGCTTCACCGAGCTCGCCCAGCGCGGTGGCCGCTTCGACGGGAGCGAGCCCCGCCTTGAGCGCCTGCAGCAACCACGGCAGCGCCTGGCGATCTTTCAACCGGCCCAGCGCGACGGCGATGGCTGCGGCCACGCGCGGGTGATCAGTGCGGTAGGCCTTGAGCAGGTACGGCACGGCCGCCTTGTAGCCAGACAGGCCCAGCGCCTCGGCGGCCCCCGCGACGACTTTGGCGGAGGGGTCGAGCAGCGCCTTGACGAACTCCTGGCTGATGGCCTCATCACCCAACGAAGCGAGGCCCACGGCGGCCGCGCGCCGAACGGACGGTTCGGGATCGCGCAAGAGCGCCTTGAGCTGCGCGGTGGCAGAGATCTCCTTGAGCAGGCCCAGCGCTTCGGCCGCGTCAGCGCGTACGCCGGGCAGCTGATCATCGAGCCGCGCCACGAGCGCCTTCACGTCTTTCGAGGCGATCTGTTTGTCGAAGAGGTTCGGCCGGCCGGCCCACGCCGGTTCGAACTCAGCGAGCTTTTCCGCGATCTGCTCTTCGTTCATGCGCTCCTCCCGGGGAGAGGAGCGGACGGTAGAGGAATCACTGTGCTTCATCAACGAATGTGCGCGCTTCATCATTCTTCATGCGGCTGCCGGGGGGCTGCGCTAGCTGTAAAACCATGGGCGCCATCGTCACGATTCAGGACGTCGTCAAGGAGTACAGCCTCGGTGCGACCGTCGTTCAGGCCCTGCGCGGCGTGAACCTGACCGTCGACAAGGGTGAGTTCATCTCGATCGCCGGTCCCTCGGGCAGCGGCAAGACCACGTTGCTCAACCTCATCGGGTGCGTCGACACGGCGACGCGCGGCGTGGTCGAGGTGGCGGGCCAGAACACGGCCAGGATGTCGGAGCGCGAGCTGACCAACCTGCGCCTCAACACCATCGGCTTCATCTTCCAGTCGTTCAACCTGGTCTCGGTGCTCACGGTCTTCCAGAACGTCGAGTTCCCGCTGCTCCTGCAGAACAAGCTCAGCGGAAAGGAGCGCAAGGAGCGCGTGGAAGGCCTGCTCGAGCAGGTCGGCCTCAAGACGCACCTGAAGCACCGCCCCAACGAGCTGTCGGGGGGGCAGCGGCAGCGGGTGGCGATCGCGCGCGCGTTGGTGACCGACCCGCTCATCGTGCTGGCAGACGAGCCGACGGCGAACCTCGACTCCGAGACCGGCCAGGCGATCCTCGACCTGATGCGGTCGCTCAACCAGAAGCAGGGCACCACCTTCATCTTCTCGACGCACGATCACCGGGTGATGCGCTACGCGAACGCGGTGGTGCGCATCGCCGACGGCAAGGTGCAGGGCCGCGAGACGCCGCAAGACGCGGTGGCGCACGAGCTGGAAGGCCTCGACACCAGGAGCACCGAGGTCCGCGCGTCGTGATGGACCGGTTCGGCCTGCTGGTACGGATCGCCATCCGCAACCTGTTGGCGAGCCCGATCAACCTGCTCATCGGCGGTTTGATCCTGCTGGGCACGATGGTGTTCGTGCTGCTGGGCGGCATGCTCGACTCGTTGAACCAGTCGATGCAGAGGTCGGTGGTGGGCAGCCTCGCGGGCCACCTGCAGATCTACTCTGCGCGGTCGAAAGACGAGCTGGCGCTGTTCGGCCAGCTGGGGAACTTCCCCGACCTGCCGGCGATCAACGACTTCCCGAAGATTCAGGAAGCGCTCTCGAAGGTGGAAAACGTGAAGGTCGTGGTGCCCATGGGCATCTCGGCAGCGCTCATCACCTCGGGCAACATCGTCGACAGCACGCTGGAGAAGCTCAGAAACCTCTACAAGGCGCGCGACGGGCAGCCGGGCGATCCGAAGCTCGTGGGCGTGCCGCCCGAAGAGCTGGAGCGGCGCATCTCGAGCGAGACCGCCCACGTGCGGCAGATCATCAAGGTGCTGCGCGGCGACGTCGAGAAGGCGATGGCCGACATGATGAACGCGAAGTCGGTCGAGCCGCGCAACCTCGAGGCGCTCCAGCGCGTCGAGCAGGACGCCTTCTGGGCCGACTTCGAGAAAGAGCCGTACGCGAACCTCGAGTTCCTCGAGAACCGCATCGCGCCGATCGTCACCGACACCTCACTCGTGTTCCTGCGCTACGTGGGCACCGATCTCGACAAGTTCCAGAAGTCGTTCGATCGCATGCGCATCGTCAAGGGCTCGCCCGTGCCCCAGGGGCAGCGCGGGTTTCTGATCGCCGATCTGATGCACGAAGATCAGATGAAGCTGAAGACCGCGCGCCGCCTCGACAAGCTCAAAGACGCGCGCGCCAATGGCCGGCTGATCGCCACCGACGACGAGCTCAAGCGCTTCGTGAAGGAGAACACGCACCAGACGCGTGAGCTGGTGCTGCAGCTCGACGGAATCAAGACGGCCGCGCTGGTCGAGACGCTCCAGGGAGCGCTGCCTTCGAAGGCCGACTCCATCGACGAGCTGCTCTCGGAGCTGCTGGCCACCACCGACGAGAACTTCGACCAGCGCTACACCCAGTTCTACGAGCTGGTGGTGCCGCAGGTGCAGCTCTACCGCGTGAAGGTGGGCGACATGCTCACCATCAAGGCGTTCACGAGGTCTGGCTACATTCAGAACGTGAACGTGCGCGTCTACGGCACCTTCGCCTTCACGGGCCTCGAGAAGTCGCCGCTCGCCGGCGCGACCAGCCTGATGGACCTGATGAGCTTTCGCGAGCTGTTCGGCTACCTCACCTCAGACAAGGCCGAGGAGCTCAAAGAGATCCAACGCAACACGGGCGCCAAAACGGTGAGCCGGGAGAACGCGGAAGACGAGCTGTTCGGTGACGGCGCCGAGGTGATCGCCGAGGCGACGCCGGAGATCATCGACCCCGACGCGGCGCTCGCAGGCACCGGCCGAAAGCTGCGCGAAGAAGATTTGATTCGCCGGGTCTACACGCAGCAGCAGCTCGATGACGGCGTGGTGCTGCACGCGGCGGTGATGCTCGACGACCCCTCGCGCATGGACGAGACCATCGAGCGCATCACGCAGGCCTCGAAAGATCAGGACCTCGGCATTCAGGTGGTCAGCTGGCAGAAGGCCTCGGGCCTGCTGGGGCAGATCATCAACGTGTTCCGCGCGCTGCTCTTCGTGGCCGTGGGCATCATCTTCATCGCGGCGATGTTGATCATGTACCTCTCGGTGCTCATGGCGACACTCCAGCGCACGCAGATGTTCGGCACCATGCGGGCGATCGGCGCTCAGCGTGGGCTCATTCTCTCGATGGTGCTGGTCGAGTCGTTGGTGCTCGGCCTCATCTTCGGCGGGCTGGGCATGCTGGCCGGCGCAGCCGCGTTGTCGCTCATCGCCACGCAGGGCATCGCAGCGCCCAACGACGTGATGTACTTCTTCTTCTCGGGGCCGCGGTTGATCCCGCAGCTGTCGACCTGGCCGCTGGTGGTTGCGCTGGTGATCATCCTCGTGGTGACGGTCGGCTCCACCCTGCTTCCTGCGCTGATGGCCATGCGCGTGAGCCCGTTGCGGGCAATGCAGGCCGACGAATGACGTTCTTCAGCCGCATGCTGTGGGTGATCGCCTTTCGCAGCCTGCTGCAGCACCGGGTGCGCACCTTCATTCTGGGCGCTGCCATCGCCGGGGTGACTGCCCTGCTGGTGACGCTCACCGGCGCGTTCGTGGGCATTCGCACCACGCTGCTGCTCTCGGCGACCACGCTGATGAGCGGTCACGTGAACGTGGCGGGGTTCTACAAGGCGTCGGCCAGTGCGGGCGCTCCGGTGGTGACCAACTACAAGAAGGTGCGGGCGATCATCGATCTCGAAGTGCCTGAGCTCGACTACGTGGTTCAGCGCGGCCGTGGCTGGGCGAAGCTCGTGAGTGAATCGGGCGCTCAGCAGGTGGGCATCGGCGGCATCGACATCACCCACGAGCCGGGCTTTCGCCAGGTGGTGCAGATCAAAGAGGGCAAGCTCGACGATCTCACCAAGCCCAACGGCATGCTGATCTTCGAGGCGCAGGCCAAGAAGCTGGGCGTGAAGGTGGGCGACACCATGACCATCGTCGCGCCCACGTTTCGCGGCACCAGCAACACGGTCGACGTCATCCTCGTCGCGATCGCCGCCGACATCGGCATGCTCTCGAGTTGGAACACCTTCATGAACGACCAGGGGCTGCGCCAGTTGTACCAGCTCAACGACGAGTCGACCGGCGCGCTGCAGTTGTACCTGAAGGACATCGACCAGGTGAAGCCGGTGCAAGAACGCCTGCGCCGGGTGCTCGCCGCGTCAGGCTTCGAGCTGCTCGACCCCGATCCCCGGCCCTACTTCGCGAAGTTCGACTCGGTGAACCGCGAGAATTGGACCGGGCAGAAGCTCGACGTGACCAACTGGGAAGACGAGACCAGCTTCGTGCAGTGGATCGTCACGGCGCTCAGCGCGCTGGCCACCATCGTGATCATCGTGTTGATGGCGATCATCGGGGTGGGGATCATGAACGTGATGTGGATCAGCATTCGTGAACGCACCCGCGAGATCGGCACGCTGCGCGCGGTGGGCATGCAGCGGAGCGCGGTGCTGGCCATGTTCGTGGCCGAAGGCACCTTGCTGGGCGTGCTGAGCACGGTGTTCGGTGGGCTGCTGGGCGTGTTGCTCTCGGTCGCCCTCACCCGCGCGCGCATCGCGCTGCCGCCGAGCTGGCAGTTCGTCTTCTTCTCTGAGCGGCTGGTCATCTCACCCACCCTGTCCTGGGTGCTCTTCTCGGTGGGCTTCATCACCGTGGTCATCACCCTCATCTCGATCATCCCCTCCTTCCTCGCCGCGCGGCTCAAGCCGATCACGGCGATGTCTCACGTCGGGTAAAAAACCATGCGAAACGCTCTGCTGTTGACGCTGTCACTCACGCTTGCAGGGCCGGCCCTGGCCGCAGACCTGAGCAAGGAAGAGATGCGCACGCTCCTCGTCGAGCTCGACGCTCGCCAGCGCAACGGCGGCGACTACAAGGCGCTCGCGTACCTGGAACAGAAGGAGAAGGACAAAGCCGACGTCGTGCGCGAGCTGATGATCTTCCGCCGTGACAGCGACGATAAGCTGATGTTGCTCTTCACCAAGCCCAAGAGCGAAGAGGGCAAGGGCTACCTGCGGCTCGACAAGAACCTGTGGAGCTACGACCCGGGCACCGGCAAGTGGGAGCGCGCCACCGAACGTGAGCGCATCGGCGGCACCAACTCGCGGCGCAGCGACTTCGACGAGTCGCGCCTTTCTGAAGAGTTCGAGCCGAAGTTCGAGGGCGAAGAGAAGCTCGGCAAGTTCGAGACGGTGAAGCTCGAGCTCAAGGTCAAAGACGGCGTCGACGTGGCGTACCCGGTGGTGAAGCTGTGGATCGACAAGGTCAACCACAACATCCTCAAGCGGCAGGAGTTCGCGCTCTCGGGCCGCCTGATGCGCACGGCGTACTACCCGAAGTGGCAGAAGCTCTTCTCGGAGTCGAAGAAGGCCGACGTGTGGTTCCCCGGCGAGATGCGCTTCTTCGACGAGGTGGAGAAGTCGAACTCGACGTTGGTGCTGATGAAGACCATCGACCTGTCGAAGCTCGACGAGAACATGTTCACCAAGGCGTGGCTGGAATCCAAGAGCCGTTGAACCGCTGACTTCAAAGAAAAACCACCATGAACGCTCTTCTCGTCGCCGCAGCGCTGCTGTTGACGCAGGCCGAAGCCCGCCCGAACGAAGCAGACCTGTTCGGCGAACCGTCCGAGACGCCCGCGGGTTCCGATGCCGGCGTGGTGCGGCCTGACGAGGGGTCTTTCTTCGGCGGCGAGCCCGTGGTGGGAACGCCCGACGGTGGCTTCGATCGCGACAGCGATCAGCTCGGCTCCGGCCCGTTGGTCTCGAAGTTCGACACGGCCGAGGCCGTCTCAGATCCGTTGAAGATCGGCGGCTCGTTGCTGATGTTCGCGCAGGGCTATTTTCAGGAGACGCGGCCGTTCCTCGAGGGCTCGCTCTCGGCGCCGATGATCCTCGACGTGTATCTCGATGGCCGCCCCAACGATCGCCTCCGCGCGTTCGTGAACGGCCGTTTGCAGTTCGACCCGACCTTTCCGGCCGGTGATGGCGCGAGCACCACCAACAACATGAACGCCGCGCAGGGCACGGGCACCTTCGTGGGCCTGACGCCTTCGACCCGCGCGAACCCGTCGGTGTTCCTCGATCAACTCTGGCTGCGCTTCGACATCGCGCGAAAGGTGTACCTCACCATCGGCCGCCAGAAGATCCGCTGGGGCGTCTCGCGCATCTGGTACCCCACTGACTTTCTCAACTCGCGGCCCCGCGACGCGTTCAACCCGTTCGACGTTCGACTCGGCGTCAACGCGGTGAAGGTGCACGTGCCGGTCGAGTCGCTCGGCTGGAACTTCTATGCCTACGGCCTGCTCGAGGGCGTGAACGTGGGCAGCAGCGGGCTCAAGCTCAACCAGCTCGGCGGCGCGGTGCGTGGCGAGTTCGTGATCGGCCCCGCCGAGATCGGCATCGGCGGCGTGTGGCAAGAGGGCCGGCGCCAGCGGTACGCGCTCGACGTGAGCACCGCGGTGGGTCCGTTCGACCTCTACGCCGAGGCCGCCTTCCGTGACGGGCAGGACTTCGCGCTCTTCTCGTACCCAGATGGGCTGACCGAAGACAACCTGCTGGCCAACGTGGGCAACATCACCAGCAAGGCTTCACCGCGCGTGGTGGTGCAGGCGTCGGGCGGCGCGAGCTTTCAGTTCAACTACACCGACAAGAACTTCGCGGTGGTCGCGATGGAGTACTTCTACAACCCCGTCGGCTACGAGACGCCGGTCGGCTACCAGGTGCAGACCTTCGCGCCCGCGGTGCTCGGCAAGACGCTCGACCCGATACAGAGCGTGGCGCTGTACCAGGGCAAGCACAACCTGGGCGTCACCATCGCGGCGCCCGGCATTCCCGGTGCTGACTGGATCACCGTCTCGCTCTCGAACGTGATCATCCTGAATGATCCGGCGGCGATCACCCGGCTCGACGTGATCTTCCGCGTGCTCAACTTCTTGAGCGTGCAGGCTTTCGGCTCGGTGTTCTACGGGCAGCCCGGTGGTCAACTGCGCTTCAAGCTCTCGGCGCAGACCATCAACGACATCGCGAACATCTCGGAGCTCGGCACGCCGGGGTCAGGTGCCCAGGTTCGCAGCTCGTTGAGCCCGCTGCGCTACCCGCCGCTGGTTCAGGCCGGGGTGTTGTTGCGGCTGGCGATCTGAACCGCACCGTTCGTGCCGACAGGGTTGATCGAAATAAGGAGCGCCCACCGTTCATCCCGAGCGGAGTCGAGGGATTACCTCGCCTTCGGGCGGTCAGTGCCCCCTCGACTGCGCTCGGGGAGACCGGTGATTGGAGTGATTTCTATTTCGGCCAACCCTGTCGGGGAGAACGGATTCGGCCGGTTCCGTTCGTGCACCCAACGTCGTGCTAGGTCGCCGCGCATGCACGAGACGTTGACCTGCGCCCCGACGAAAGATCCCAAACAGGTGCGCGCACCCGATGGCCGCGTGCTCCCAATTCCCCCGGCGTGGGGCTGCCTTCCGCCAGGTGATGCAGGGCTGACGCGGCGCGTGAAGGCGGCAGGCCCGAGCTGGACGGTGGTCGAAAAGGTCGGCCGCAAGACGTTCTCCAAAGGCGTTTGGGCGCCGGCTGAAAACATCGAAGCCGCGAAGACGCAGCTCGCCGATGAACGCGCGACGCCTGAGTACGCGAAGCGCCGCGCGGCTGATCTGAAGCGCAGAGAAACCGAGCAGGCCGAGTACGTGGTCGACTTCGAGGCGAACGTGCGCTCGTTTTTGCGCTTCCTTCCGCAGTTCAAAGAACTCGAGGCACTCGTCGCGAAGGCGGTCGCCCTGCATGCGACGCCCGTCGGCAGCGGCACGGTCGCGCGCACTGAACGAATTCCCATCGAACAGCGCGCAGAGTCAGCGGTCATCGCGTGGATGCGCCATCAGACGACCGCGTACGATTCGATGAAGGTGGCACGCGTGAAGGGTGCTCGACGTGAGGTGCGCCGTCAGTTGGCCGAGGTGTCGCGTGCGGTGCTCGATCTTCATCGGGGCCGCGTGAACCACCCGCCGGGAAGCTGCCCGCTGTGCGCCGTGAAGGAACCGTAACGTTCCACCCGACGTCGCTCGCAGGGTTGATCAAAATGACGAACGGACACCGGCTTCACCGGCGATTTCTTTCCGGAGAACAACCGGTCCTCCTGAGCGAAGTCGAAGGAGCACTTCCGCCTCGCGCACCAAGTGGCATCTCGACTCCGCTCGCGGGGTTGATCGAATCACCGTTCATCCCGAGCGGAGTCGAGGGATTACCTCGCCTTCGGGCGGTCAGTGCCCCCTCGACTGCGCTCGGGGAGACCGGTGAT
>JAYVFP010000185.1:0-36663 GCA_043773025.1 Archangium sp. | reverse complement strand
CTTCGACGTTCACCCGGCCAGTGCTGGCCAGGCCGTCTTCACCGCGCCCGCCTTTGAGCAGCGTGCCGCGGCCCGCGGGTGGCAAGCCGCCGTTCCGGGGTCCGCCGCGCCCCTCCACGCCTCGCCCCCCGCCGACCGCGGAAGACATCGCGGTGGTGGCGAAGAAAGAGCGCGTTCCCAACCGCATCGCCAGGGGCGAGCTCGAGGGAAAGATGAAGTGCCGCATCTGGAAGAAGCTGCACGCCGAAGAGGCCAAGCGCTTCGACCAGGCGTGGACGCTGCTGGAAGTGACGCCCGGGCTCGATCTCGCCGACGCGTTCGGCATCGTGCAGAGCGGCATGACGGTCGAAGAGTTCCAGGCCCGGCGTGCGCGCGCCAAGCGCCGTGAATCCATCAAAGAGGCCCGCTCCACGGTGGCCGCCCAGACCATCGACGACTTCGTCAACGGGCTGATCGCAGACAAGAGCGAGCTGGCCTTCGTGATGGGCGAGCGCACGGTGCTCGACGTGCTGACCGCGGTCGCGCCGGTGTCGTTCAGCGGTGAACGCACGGGGCAGTACGAGAAGCTTCATGTCGTGGTGCTGGCGCGGAAGACCACGTGGGATGCGTTGCTGCCGAAGCTCGAGCGCGAGCCGCGGTTGTCGCAGAAGCCTGCGTCGGTGGCGCGTCAGCCCGCCCGGCGCCCCGTCAGCGATCCCCGCGGGTTCTTGCCGCACCTGGGCAAGGGGGTCGTGCTGCAGCTGCGCAATGGCGTGAAGCTCGAACAGCCGTTGTTGGCGGTCGGTCCCTTCGACGTTCTGCTGGGCACCGAGGGCGACGAGCTGTTCGTGCCGCTCCACGCGATGCTCTCCTGGGTCCCCGCTGCCTGAGCGGTTGAACGACGATCAGAACCGCACACCGTTCATCCCGAGAGGGTCTTTGGAAATAGGAATCGGGTTCCATCACCGGTCTCCCCGAGCCCAGTCGAGGGGGCACTTGCAGTGCGAAGGAGAGGCAATCCCTCGACTGCGCTCGATGCGAATGGTCAGCACAACGCACCGCCCGAGAGCAGTTTTCAGAGCTGATTGCGAAGCGCGTCGAGCACCTCGAGCCGCGTGCGATTGGTGCGCTCGTCGAACTCGACCCGACACAACGCCTTGATGCGCGACAGCAACCGGTACGCAGTCGCGCGTGAAACACCCCGCCCCTGCGCCCACAGATCGATCGGCTGACCATCGAGCTGAGCCCGCATCAGATCTTTCTCATCATCGCTGAGCACCGTGATGATCCCGCGCGCCAACCGCTGCGCGTCGAGCCGTGCACCGATGACCGCGGGAAACTCGCGAATCGAAGAGTGGCTCGACTCGATCGGAAGCGCGGCCGACACGTAGCGAGAGAACAGCTCCTGCGTGGCCTCCTTCGCCGACGGCTTGCGGCGCAGCTCGCTCCACACCGCGGCGACCGCCTGCTCCACCGCGATCGCCGAAAACCCCTGGCGGTTCGAGAGACTCGACGGGTACCCCGAAGATCCCGGCCCAGCCAGCGCGCCGAGTGCATCGCGCACGTGAGCGGACAACGCATGCCACGCCTGGTGCGAATCCTGACCGCCGGCCACGACCTGCTTGAAGCGGTGCCGCACGGCCTTTTCGAGCTCAGCGTGAGAGAGCGCGATCAGCTCGGCGCGCCGCGCATCATCGTGAATGTGCCGCTCGAAGAAGAGCCCGATGAAACCATCGAGCAACGTGGCATCGACCCGGCCGACGCCGGTCACCAGGCGGCGAAGGGCGAGGTAGTCCTCCTCACCGAACGTGCCCTCCGCTTCGTAGCCGCGGAGCGCTGTGTGAACTCGCGCGACGTCGCCCATGGCGGCTGATCAGCGACGCTGACGGTACGCCTGAATGGGAATGACCTGGCTCACGTGCGTGCCTGCGCGGGCCGACTGCGCCCGGCGAATCAGCAGCGGAATGTCGCCTTCACCGCGCTCGACCGCGAGGCGCAGATCGCCCAGCCGCTCGAGGTGCCGGCGCACGGGAATGCCTTCAGGGGAAAGCGTGACCACGCTGCGCAGATGACTCTCCGCGGCCTCCAACTGTTGCTCTGCGCGCTCGAGATCCTTCCGGGCCAGCGACAGCCAGGCAGCGGTCTCTTCGCTCACCAACTCGAGCTCGTGCGAGATGCCCACCACCAGCTTGCCGCGCGCGGACTCCGGGGTGACGCGCTCGAGCTCGAGCTTCCAGTGACGAACATCGATGCGTTCACGCGCCGTGGCGTGGAGCTGCACGCTCCAGTCGGGCGAACCCACCGTGCCGGTGAGCAGCACGCGCCGCGCATACCCGCGTGACACATCGCCCAGCGCCACTGTCAGCGCGTCGGTCTCGAGGTTGGTGGGAAACGAGTGGCGGCAGGTGAGCGCCACGAAACCCGCCGGCTGCACCCGCACGCTCGCTTCGGTCGCCACCTGGCCATACAGGTGCGCCATCAGCCCGCCCATCGCCTCGCCGAGCCCTTCGGGACCATCGACGTGTTCGAAGGCGTTGCCGGAGGGTTGGGTGAGCGCCTGCAGCACCTCGGCGACGTAGTGTTTGGCGAGGCCCAGCGCGTGAACGGAGATCTTCTCGTGCGAAAGCTTCTCGCCCAGCTCGTCGAAGGCTTCCTGCGAGTCAGGGCCGACGGAAGGTTCGCCGTCGGTCAACAACAACATGCGGGGCTTGCGGCCCGGCACCAGGGTGCGCTTGAGCCCCTTGAGCGCGAGCTCGAGCGCCGCGTGCAACGCCGTGCCCCTCCCCGTCTGAACGCCCTGGAGCGCCTCGACCAGCTGCCGCTTTCCGCGCGCATCCATGATGGTGAGGGGCACGCGCTGTTCGGCCACGCCGTCAAAGAGCACGAGGCCCAGGAAGTCTTCAGGTTGCGACAGCTCGACCAACTGCTGGGCCGCTTCCAGCGCGGCCGAGAGCGGAGCGCCCTTCATCGAGCCGCTGCGATCGAGCACCAGGTTCACCATCACCGGGCTGCGCACTTCTTCGGCGGCGGCCTCGCCTGTGATCAACACATGGGCTTCCTTATGATCTCCCCGGGGGGTCTCGACGCTCCAGGCTGTCCATTGCATGTCGGGCTCCTTCGTCACTGCGCCTTCAAACGACTGGACGGCAGCATGAGCGAATCTGTCTCACGCGAACGAGATGAAGCGTAACCGTGCGAGGTGACGGCCGTCGCGCTAGGAACTCCATCTGGAGACATACATGCGCACACCACTTGGCCTCACCCTGCTCATCCTGACCCTTCCCGGCTGCAAAAAGGAGCAGGCCGCCGTCACCCCCGCTGTCGAGACCGCGAAACCAGCGGGCACCAAGAAGACGGTGGTGATGTCAGTCACCGACGAAGGTTTTGTGCCCTCGAACGTGACGGTCAAGGCCAATGAGCCGGTCACGCTGGTCATCACGCGGAAGACCGACGAGACCTGCGCGACCGAGATCCTCATCGACGGCACGGACATCAAGACGCCCCTGCCACTGAACCAGGCGGTCGAAGTCGCGTGGACGCCCACCAAGGCGGGCGCGGTGAAGTTCGGCTGCGCGATGGACAAGATGATCGGCGGCGTGCTGCTGGTCGAGTAGTGCTCGAGCCGTCTCGCGCGATGGACTGATGACCCGGCGAGGGCCGCACGCCCCAACCGAGCTGATCGCACCGAACTCGCGGCTCGTGGCAGGCGGAAGCACCGCGCACTCTGCCAGTCGGTGTGCTGTGGTCCTTCCTCATCGGGAGTTCTTCGTGCGCCTTGGTTTCCTCGCCTGCGTCCTTTTCTGCGCTCTGCCTTCCTGCCGCGATCTCGTCGTGCCGCCACCGCCGAGCCCGCCTGGCCCCGGAACGCTGCAGGGCAACCTGGTCTACGCGGCGCCCGGCCGCACCTCGCTCGAGCCGGCACCAGGCGCCGTGGTCCGCCTGGGCAGCTCGACGCTCGAGACGACGTCGGGCGTCGATGGCTACTTCCGTTTGGAGAACCTGCTGACGCGCGAGGGCACGGTGCTCATTCAGTTCGACCTGAACGGTGACGGCACCATCGACCGGCAGCGAAGGATCTCATTGGCAGAGATCGGCGCCGGCTACGGGAAAGACGTGGCGCTCGGGCAAATCGTCCTGGGACGCAACGCGGTGGTGGAAGGAAAAGTACTGCGCGGCGACTTCCAAACGGTGGGCTCAGGCCATGCCGGCACGAGCGTCTTCGTGCCCGAGGGCCCGTTTGCCACCCAGACCGCCGACGACGGCTCGTTCGTGCTCGAGAACATGCCCGAAGGGCCCCTGACCCTGGCGTTCTTCCGCCCTGCGTACGAGAGCACCGTGGAGGTCACGACGCTTCGTGCCGGCGAGCGCCTCGCCCTGGAACCCATCATCCTCGAGAAGAAAGCCGTGGCGGATCTTCCCGGCCGCATCGAAGGCCGCGTGCTCCGCCCCGACGGCACTCCCCTCGAGGGCGTGTCCATCACGGAGTCCACCTCGCCGCTCGCGACCACCGACGGTGACGGTCGTTTTGGCGAAGCGTTGCCCGTCGGCGTGTACTCGGTGAGGTTCGCGCGCGCCGGCTTCAACTCCCTCGACGTGCCGAACGTGCTGGTGGTCAGCAGCACGACCACCACGCTCCTGACGATGCTCCTGCCGAGCTCCGCGGGAACGGGCGGTGGCTCCGGTGGAGGTGGAGGAACTGCGACCGGAGGAGGAACTGCGACCGGAGGAGGAACCGCGACCGGAGGAGGAACCGCGACCGGTGGCGGCATGGGCACCGCCGACGCCGGTGGGGCGCCTGTGGCCCTCATCGAGCCCTTGCCGGCCTTCTTCGCGCCACCCGTCGCGGCGGTGCTCAATGGCGCGCTCTCGACGGGCGTGCAGCCCCTCACCTACCACTGGCGTCAGCTCACGCCGCCCGACGGAGGACTCTTCGACTCCGTGCTCAACGACTCCGAGTCTGCCTTCGAGGTCTCGGTGCCGCTGCTGATCCGCCAGCAACTCGCGGTGCAGCTGACCGTCACCGACGCGATGGGTCGCACCAGCGCACCTGCCACCGCCACGTTGACGGTCTCACTCAAGCCCGTCGCCGCGATCGGCCCACCACCGGCGATCGTCGTGAGCGGCTCGTCGTTCGTGCTCTCGGGAGCGTCGAGCACGGACGTCAACATGCCCTCGCTCCCGTTGATCAACTACGCTTGGTCTTCAAGCGTGGGGAACGCGGCCCTGGTCCCCGTGGCTGCCGTCAACGGAAGGGACGTGGTCGTCACGGCGCCGGTGCTCACCGCCCCCACCAGCCTCAAGCTGGGGTTGCGCGTCACCAACTCGTACGGAGTGCAGAGCGACCTCGTCGAGACCCCGAGCATCACCGTGTTGCCGCCCCAGGACGGAGGCGTCGCGACCTGGTCGCTGCTGGCGACGGCCAGCGCGGTCGTCGACAACGTCACCCGCTCAGGCCCCGCCATCACGGTGCCCGGCCTCGAGGTGGTGACGCTCAGGGCGACCACGCCTGCGTTGCCGGGCGTCACCTACACGTATGACTGGAACCCGAAGAACGTGCCCAACCAGCCGCCCTTCGAGTGGCAGCTGACCAACCCCCAGACGGCCAGCGCGACCCTGGTGGTGCCGCCCGTCACCGGCGCGACGCGGCAGCTGCCGCCGTTCTCGGTCACGGTGACTGCGACGGGGCCCGGCGCGACACCGATGGCCCAGACCGCAAACGTCCTCGTGAGCGTCGAAGACAGGACCCCACCCCAGGTCATCGGGACCACGCTCCAGGGCGGGGGCGGGTCCATCTTCGGGGTCGCCGTCTTCTTCGACGAAGACGTGCGCCTGGCCCAGCCCTTTTCGGCCAGCATTCGAGAGACCACCACCCAGACCATCATCTCGAGCGCCACGGTCGTCAATGGCCGCACCATCAGGCTGACGCCGTTTGCGCCGATGACTCCCGGCGGCCAGTACGCCATCCACTTTGCTGGAGTCACCGACACCAGCCTCGCGCAGAACGCGTTCCCCACCCGTGAGTACACGACCTTCGAAGCGCGCCTGGGCCTCTCGCAGGCCTACGCCTCACAGCAGGCGACCTCGACGCAGCCGATGCCGGGGCTGCTGCTCAAGAAGGGCATGCCCCAGATGGAAGTGCAGGCGTTCGGTCGCCGCTTCAACGGCACCGCCGACGTGCCGTGGTTCCTCGAAAAGCGCGCCATCACCGACTGGGGCTGCAACCCTGCCCCGCCTGCCGGCCAGCCGTGCCCTGTCGCGACGCGGCTGGGTGGGCCAGAGCCGCTGCTGCAGCCCGATGCCGGCGTCCCGCTCAAGCGCAGCCACGTCTGGAATGGCGTGCCCGTGGCCCTCTTCCAATCCGGGGCCACCAGCACGGTCGCCCTCACCACGGACAACCTGGGCGTGGGCATGGCGCTCGCGCTCGACGGAGGCACGCTGCGAGGGGTCATCGGCTCGGCGGGCTCCACGCTGCTCTCGACCATCGTCAACGGCCAGGGCGGCCTCGACGTCGGCAGCTTCGACGCGCTCACGGGGGCGGTGACGAGCTCCACCTCGGCCTTCGACGGCGGTTGGTCGCCTTCGAACCACGTCGCCGTGAGCGGCCTGGGTCAGCGCGTGCTGTTGGCCGGAGGCGCCGGGCCCAGCTCGAAGCTGCGCTTCTCGTTCAACACCAGCACCGGCTGGGTCGACCATGAAGAGGCCGCCTTCACCGGGGTGCGGTCACCGCGCATTCTGGTGAGCCCGACACCGCTGAGCACCCCGCCTCTGACTTATTACACGCCCTACCTCGAGGCCTGGAACAACGCCGGCTTCCCCGAGACCCGCCTCAACCTCGTCCAGCTCAGTCCCGACCCGGCGGGGCCGGGCTTCAGCAACTACGGTCTGCCGTTCGGGAACGCCTTCGTGCAGTCCTTCGACGCGAACCTTCAGGAGGGCTTGCTGCTCGTCGCGGTGGTGGTCGGCGGCGTGCTCCGGCTGGAGGTGGGGGCCGAGTACAACGGGTTCAACCCCATCACCACGCTCCCGGGTGCGCACCCCAGTCCGTACGGCGCGCTCAACGCCAACCTCGCCTGCCAGGCCGCCAACCCCGAAGTGATGCGCTTCGATGACTACGTCTTCGTCGTGTGGCAGGAGAAGTGCGCGGGGCAGGACTGGAAGATCGTCTTCCGCACACTGCACTGAACGGCTCACCGCTCCGACCACCACGCCGCTTCGGGTTCCCAGTCGACGCCGAAGCGCGCGAAGGTCAGCGGCGGCGGTCACGCCCCAGTTGCTTGAGGCGCTGAGTGAGCAGCCCAGCCTCCTTCACCTCTCGCCAACCTGCCTGACCTCCGCCTCCGGCACCTTCACCCAATTCACGGCTGCGGCACCTGACCCGCACCGCCTGGTGGCGACCCCTGTCAGATGATTCCTACAGCGAACGCATCACACGAGTCGTCAGAGCATCCGTGAATGCGTCTTTCGACCGCGTTGGGTCTGCTCGCGCTGGTGCTGTGTTCTGCCTGTCAGCCCCCCGCACTGCCGGCGAAGGTGGACTCGTCGTTCAAGATGGAACGCGACTCGCTCGCTTTCCCGAACTTCGTCACCGGCTACGAGCAGTCGGTGCTCGACCCCGAGGCGATGCGCCGCATGTTCGGCGAACGCGTCTGTGTCAACGGCGCGAACACGCCGTGCCTCCTCACCTCGAGCGCGCGCTCGTTCATGGAAGATGCGAATGGGGCGATGACGGGCGGGCGCTGCGAGGGCTTCGCGGTGCTCAGCTCGCTGCTCGAAGCGAAGAAGTTGCACGCTGAAGACTTTGGCGCTCCGTCGGCGCGTGAGCTGCGCCTCGACGGAAACGTGGCGTTGCAGCGCGAGCTCGCGTTTTGGTTCTCGACCCAGTTGGTGCCCGCGGCCGTCGGCGACAAGACCAAACGGTACATGGCGAAAGACGTGATGCCCGTGCTCGCCCAGGCGCTGGGCGAGGGCGCGGCCGAGCGCTACCGCATCGGCATCGTGCGCAAGAAGGGCACGGTGGTGTCTGGCGGGCACACCCTGACGCCGCTGGGCTACTACCGCGACGCGCAGAACGAGGGCGTGTACTGGGTGCGGGTCTACGACAGCAACAACCCCGACTTCGAGAAGCGGCTCAAGGTCGACACCGTCACGAACCGCTGGGAATTCGAAGCGGCCGAAGACGCGACGAAGGCCTCGCGCCTCTACTTCGGTGACGACTCGAACCAGAACCCCCTTTACTTTGCGCCCGTCTTCTCGCGGCAGGGCGAGCTGCCGTGCCCCTTCTGCACTGAGGGCGGCGGGCAAGTGGTGGCGCAGGGCGGCGCGCAGGTGGTGGTCGACACGCCCGCGGGCCCGGTCGGTTTGACCGATGGTGAGTTCGTGGTCAGCGACGGCAACTCGGTCACGCCCAGCTTCTCGGCTGAGCTCGACACCGAGCCCACCGCCATCGTCATCGGCGTCAGCCAGTCGAACATGGGCGGCATGGGCCAGGTGACGGCGCACATCACCGCGCCCGCAGACCCCGAGAACCCCGACGCGCGCCAGCAGGTCGGCGTGCTCAACGCGAACATGCGCTCGAGCGTGTCAGACCTCCGCGTCACGGCGGCCGACACCTTCACCGCGACCACCACCGGCGCCCGCTACCAGAACAACTCGCGCACCGACCTCGCCATCACCACCGAGGTGGCGCGCGGCCTGGGCAGCTTGACCGTCACCGCCCGCGTCAACGGCGGCTCGAGCGACGTGAGCACCGAGTTGGACCCCGGCACCGGCATCGTGCGCGTCGGCGTCGGCGGCGCGTCGGGCTCAGAAGTGGTGGTGGTCGTCAGCAACGCCGACATGAACGGTGAAGAGACGACCTCGCAGCTCACCTTCGTCTCGAACGGCGATGCGGGGCTCGTGGCCGACACCTCTGCGATTGCCGACGGCGGCGTCCTCACCGGCACCGTCGACAACGGCGGCACGATGATGGTCGTCACCGACGCCTGCGCTGACGGCGTCGTGTCGGGCATGGAGAGCGACCTCGACTGCGGTCAGGTGTGCACCACGAAGTGCGCGCTCGACCGGCTCTGCAGCGCGCCTGCCGATTGCGAAAGCGGCCTGTGCCACGCCACCACGGGTCGCTGCGTCGCCGATGCATGCGCCGATGGTCGCCGCTCGTCAGGCGAGAGCGACGTCGACTGCGGTGGCTCCACCTGCGCCACGTGCGCGAGCTCGCGGGGCTGTGGCACCGACGGCGACTGCGTCTCAGGCGCGTGTCGCGGCAGCGTGTGCGTGCCCACCTTCGCGCTCGGCGTGGCCGTGACCGGGGTGCCGCTGGGTGACTCGGTCACGCTCGCCAACGGCGCCGACTCGCTCGAGGTGCGCGGCGACGGCAGCTTCGTCTTCCCCACCCGCATCACGGGTGGCTACGCCGTCACCGTCACCACCCAGCCGACGCTCGGCACTTGCGCGGTGATGGGCGGCACGGGGACCGCGACGGCCAACGTGCAGGTGCAGGTGACGTGTACTCCGCGCTTCCGCGTGGGGGGCTCACTCTCGGGTCTCGCGATGGGCGCCTCCGTCGTGCTGCGCAGCGGCGGCGAAGCTCTGTCTCTTTCCAGCAACGGCGCGTTCGTCTTCGCCACGGCGGTCCCTGGCGCATACGCCGTCACCGTGAACACGCAGCCCCTGAACCAGACGTGCACCGTCACCAACGGCAGCGGCACGGCCACCGCAGAAGTGACGAACCTGCAGGTCACGTGTTCTTCCGGCTTCACCATCGGCGGCACGGTGAGCGGCCTGGGCGCAGGCAGGTCGCTGGTGCTGCAAAACGGCACCGAGCAACTCACGGTCTCGATGGCGGGCGCCTTTACCTTCGTCACTCCGACCATGAGCGCCTACGCGGTGAGCATCACCACGCAGCCGATGAATCAGTCGTGCACGCTCGCCAACGAGAGCGGCACCGCGACGGCCAACGTGACCAACGTCACCATCACCTGCGTCAGCACGTTTGCTCTGGGCGGCCTGGCGTCGGGCCTCGGCGCCACCGAGCAGGTCATTCTGCAGAACGGCACCGACGTCTTGCCAGTGTTTGCGAACGGCCCCTTCACCTTCGCGACGCGCGTCACCGGATCGTACGCGGTGAGCGTCAACTCGACGCCGATGGGCAAGCAGTGCTTCGTGCTCAACGGCAGCGGCACCGCGACGGCCGACGTCACCACCGTCTCGGTGACCTGCACCACCTCAGGAACGCTCGACACCACGTTCAATGGCACGGGCTCCTTCGTCTCTTCGCAGAGCACGGGGTCCGACCTGCTCGTCGCTGGCGTGATGAACGTCGACAACACCATCGTGGTCGCAGGCCAGCGCGCGGTGACGGGCAGCGACAACGACATGGTCGTCGCGAAGTTGCTCTACGACGGCACGCTCGACACCTCTTTCGGTACCAGCGGTGTCGTCACCATCAGCAACGGCGTGGCGCTCGAGTCGGCGCGTGGCGTGCTGCGTGACGGCACGGGTTACCTCGTGGTGGGC
Source organism: Archangium sp. (assembly GCA_043773025.1). GTDB lineage: Bacteria > Myxococcota > Myxococcia > Myxococcales > Myxococcaceae > Archangium_A. The sequence continues at coordinate 26,172 of JAYVFP010000185.1, read as the reverse complement.
ACGCTGCGCGGCTCGACCTCAGGCAACCCCGACGTGGGCATCGCGCGGCTCACCTCCGCAGGCGTGCTCGACACCTCATTTGGCACCAACGGCCTGGTGACGCGCGACAATGGCCAGTGGGAATACGTCGAAGGCGTCACCCGCGACGCGATGGGCCGCATCGTCGTGGCAGGTCGCACCTCGGCCACGGGCACGGGGCCCCATGACGTCTTCGTGGCGCGGGTCAACGTTAACGGCACGCTCGACGCCACCTTCGGCACCGGCGGCTGGTTCACCTGGAATGGGGGCGGCGACGAAGGCGCGAACTCGGTGGTCGTCGAAGCCAGCTCGACCGACATCGTGGTGCTGGCTGGCAACGGCACCGACACCTTCGTGCTGAAGTTGTTGTCGAACAACGGCACGCTGTGGGCGGGCTTTGGCGCTGGAGGCGTCGTCACCCTCGACCTGAGCGGCGCTTCGCGTGCGGAGCAGCCACGCCAAATTGCTGTCTCTTCGACCGACCTCTTCGTGGTGGGGCGCGCCGACGGGCCCAGCACCTCTGACCTGGCCTTCGCCAAGCTCGACACGACCGGTGCGCTCGACCCGACGTTCGGCGTTGGCGGGCGGCTGCTCATCGATCGCGGAGGCACCGAGGTCGGCTACGCGCTCGTGGAGGCGGGCGGTGGCAGTTGGTACGTCGGGGGCCACAGCGGCACCTCGATGCTCGTCACCCGCGTCACGCCCGGCGGCACCGTCGACCCCACATTCGCGGCCAACGGCTTCTTCGAGAGCACCTTCTCGAGCTCGGCGCTCGCGTATTCCCTGCTGGTCGACGTGGCGAACAAGGTCGTCGCCATCGGCACCATTCGTGCGTCGGGGCCCGAAGACCTCGGCGTCGCACGCCTCAACCCCTGAGTGAGAGCCACCATGCGCTTCCGAACTCGACTCCTCGCCCTCGCGTCTGTGTCGCTGCTGGCGTGCCCTGCGCCTGAAGACACCACGCCGCCTCCGCTGTTCAACGCCATCGATCCCAGCATTCAGTGCGCCGCCGGCCAGGTGGGGTGGGACTTCAGTACCGGCGGGCTCGGCGAGGTGCTGCGCAACTCGGTCGGCCGCTCGGTGAAGGTCATCGACGCCACCCTGGGCAGCGGCTGTGGCCTCACTGACGCCGAGCTGCGCGCGCAGTGCGATGGGCAAGAAGAGTGCCCCAAGCCTGTGAGCTGCAACGACGCCGACCTCACCGTCACGTACGTCTGCGGCACCGAGGGCCCGACCTACCGCGCGCGCGTCGAGGGCACGGGCGCTGGGCGCAAGCTGAACCTCATCTGCGGGTTGCCCATCACCATCAAGAAGGCGACCTACGCCCCGAGCGCCGCACGCCCAGCCGACATCACCGCCGCGCTCGCCGCGCAGTGCTCTGGCAAGCGGCGCTGCGCCAACGGCGCGTCGGGCTACCAGCTCAACGCGTTTCAAGACCCGGCGCCCAACGAGGGCAAGACGGTCGAGGTGCGCTTTGCGTGCGGTGGCCAGCCGACCGAGTTCGTTCGCACCCTCGAGGACTTCAACCTCGACTTCTATTGCGGTCTCGACGAGCGAACCGTCGAGTTCCGCGAGCCGATGCGCATCGTCTCGGCGCGCGCTCGTCTTCCGGTAGAAGCCGGCTCGAAGGCCACCGTGGATGCGCTGACCGAGCGCAATCTCAATAAGGTGCGCGCGGCCTGCGACGGCAAGCTGAGCTGTGATTTCAAGCTCAGGCTCGAGTCGAACGAGCGCGAGGCGTGGTTCTTCTCGCGCCTCACCGACAGGACGAAGGTGGGCGAGCTGGGGTGGCGGCAGGTCGGCATGCAGCGGCTGCTCGTCGCCTTCACGTGCGGTGAGCAGACCTTTGAGCACGAGCAGCTCTTCGAATTGAACGACCCCTCGCGCGACGCCGACATCGCCGGCTCGCTCAAGTGCGGCGAGTCGATGGTCTACGAGAAGTCACAAACCATCACCGAGTCGTGCCGCACCTTCAGCGGCGTGCAGCAGTGCACGAAGAGCTATGCGGACCTGCCGGCGCTCACCACGCTGATGAAGGAACGGTGCGACGGCAAGCGCGTCTGCTACGCGCCGGGCTTCGATGGGCGCGTCACCGAGTACTCCGTCACCGGTCGCTACGGCACGCTCTCGCAGCCCGATGGTGGCGTGGTGAACGTCGGCTTGCAGAACTCGATTCGGCACGTCATCACCTGCGGCAGCTTCTCGCCGCAGTCGACCGTCGACCTCGACCACACCTCCGGCGCGGGCCCGGTCACCTGCCCGGTGTTCGACCCCAACGCCACGGTGCGCGGCATTCGCGTGGCCGAGGTCTCGCCCGCTGACCAGACGCTGGCCATCACCAAAAAGTGCTTCGGCACCGACACCTGCGAAGTGGGCGGGGCGAGCGTGAAGTACCGCTGCGGCAGCAGCCCCACGGTGCTGACTTCGATGAACGGCAAGGCCGAGTGCCGCACCGCCATCACCATCACCGACATCAACGCGTGCTTCTACCGGCCGCCCGCCACTTACTGCCAATTTCAGCCAGGCACGTGCAACTACTGGGGCGAAATCGGTGGCTCCATCGTGTCGTGCCCGGCGGTTACCGTCTCGTACACCTGCGGCCAGGACCCGACGGTGAAGCAAACGACGAAGACGACGCCCGCGGGCGAAAGATTCCCCCGGCCCGTCATCCTCGAATGCCCCACGCTCACCAACCCCTACGTGCGCAAGGAATGCATTCCCAGCCTCTGTTACGGTTCGACGCGGCGCGACGACAACCTGCAATGCGTCACCGACACGTCTCTGCAGCCCACCACGAGCGTGCAGACCGGCACCATCACGGCGTGGGCCGAGGGGGCTGACGGAGGCACCAGCCGCTTCGGCACCAGGCTGACCGCAGGCACCGACGGCGTCTTCACGCTCAAGTCAGACTTCCCGTACCAGGTGTTCACGAGCGTCTTCTACAAGGCTGACAACAACCGGCTGCTGCCCGACAGCACCACAGCGACCACGCTGGCCTACGACCAGTTCGAGCTCCTCGACGGCGGCACGCCGACGCCGGGCGTCTTCGGGCTGCGCTGCATCCTCGCCGAAGCTTCGCTGCGCGAGGCTGCGGTGCAGTCGAATGTCGCTGGCTTTCAGGCCGCCGTGATGGGGGGCAAGGGCTCGGCGATTCCCTCGACTTGCTACGATCAGGGCGGCTTCAACGACGAGCGCACCTCGACCTTCGACGCGGCCCGCTCGGTGGGCCTCGAAGAGTCGACCTTTCGCGCGCGGTACCGCTTCAAGCAGTCGTGGGTGGTGTCGTCGTTCGACCCGCACGGTAAGGCCAGCACGCGGCGCTTCGGCGCGACGGCGGTGGCGCCCAACCCCATCGGCTTCTTCTACGACCCGAAGCGCGACTGGGTGAACTCGCTGGGCTACTACTCGCAACGCGCCGACTACTCGCGCGCGTACAAGGTGCGCTTCGAGCCATCGACCGAGCTCGTGCTCTCGGCCGTCGACTCGACCCTCGACGCGCCCGAGCTGCTGGTCGACGTCGAGAAGCCCGAGCTGCTGCCCGGCTTCGACGTCAACTTCAGTTGGAACCAGCGCGGCAGCGCCAGCCTGAACCCCTATTTCCAGGACACGAAGGTGGCCAACAACCCGGTGCAGACGCTCGCCGCCCGCAACCTGCGCGTCACGGTCGAGATGGCGCGCGCCGACTCGAACCTCGAGAACCCATGGGACGCGAGCAACGCGGTGCGTTTCCCCAGCCAGCCGGTCGGCCCGGGCATCAGCCTGTTCCGCAAGTCCGAGCGCGTGCACGTCGACTTCACGCCTGAGCTGCGGCGTCGCATGTTGACGGTGCGCGGCACGCCGACGGCCACGACGCCCGCGGCGCCCGACGGGTTCATGAGCGACTTTCTCGATGAAGACACCGCGTTCCTCGTGCGCGCATGCCTCGACCTCGACGGGCTCGACCGGGCGCTGGCTGACACCAACATCGACGAGCGCGGGTTGGCGTCGGCCAGCGGCTACACCGCGAAGGTGTCGCGCCGCTGCACGGAGCCGCGCACGGTGGTGGTACGGCGCCAGCTCTTCGTGCGCCCGGTGATGCCCTTCGCCAGCGACGAAAAGCCCAACGACAAGGGCGCGATGGCGCGCAACGGTGATCGCGACGTCGGCGGCGGCAACGACAACGGCGGCCAGGTGAGCTGCCAGCGCAACTGCACCGTCAACGCCGACTGCGGCAACAACGGCGTGTGCACGCCCGGCCCCAACGGCACCATCGGCGCTTGCGTACGCACGCCTGACAACACCAAGTGCACCAACGACAACCGCTCTTCGCAGGGCAGCGCGGGCCAGTTCCCGCTCACCATGTACAGCGCGCGCTCGACCAGCGGCACCGAGCAGACGGCGGCGCGCGCGGCTTCCGACCAGACCACCGCGTCAGGCACGGCCAGCGCCGAGATGCTCTCGTTCACCACCTTCGCGCCCACCTCGTCGGCGGCGAGCGTCGTCAACTCACCGACGAAGACGAGCTTCGAGGTGAAGATCAGCCCGATGCTCCAGCCCATCATCGAGACGTGGAAGAACAAGAAGATTGGGCCGCTCACCACCAACGCGCAGAAGTCGCTGATGAAGCGGCGCGGGCTGGGCGCGGCGAAGGGCGAGAAGACGCGCGGCGCCGACGGCCTGGGCCTCACGGTGGGCCGTGAGTTCTACCTGCAGATTGGCCCCGTGCCGCTCACCGTCGAGTTCGGCCTGTCTGCCGGCGTGGGCTTCGAGCTCAAGCTCGCGGGCAGCGTCGAGCGCTCTGAGGTCGGCATGAGCAACAGCGGCTACCCGTGCATCAACAACACCTCGACCCGGTGTTTCGACGCACAGGCCACGGCGCAGACCTTCGGTGAGGCGCACCGGCAGTGCCAACTCAAGGGCGGCCGCCTCGCCCCCGCCGTCACCGCGGCTGACTTCACCGCGGTCAACAGCGCGCTCGACGACGCGATGCTGGCGAGCAGCGAGGTGTGGCTCGGCGCACAGGCGGCGTACAACTACGGCTACGCGCCCTGCGCCAGCAACGGCGGCCGGTGGACCAACGGAGCCAACGCGCCCGACGGGGGCTTCAACGACAACTGCCGCACCAGCTCGGCCACCGGTTATTTCTGGCTCACCGGGCAGCGGGTCGCCCAACAAAACGGCCTCTCGGCCACGCTGAGCAACCTCGGCAACAACGGCTTCGGCTCGAGCTTCACGCTGCCGCAAAGCTTCATTCCCGACAAGGCGGGCCTGACCTACCGCAAGCAACCCTTCCAGGTCAGCGCGCGGCGTGGCTCCGACACGTTGCCCTTCGTCTGCCAGTACGACCCGGCGACCGCGGTCATCACGCAGAAGAACGAGGTGGGCTTCACCATCGAGGCCTCGATTGGCTTCTCAGCGGCCATCTGTCTGCCGAGCAACAAGGTGGGCGTGTGCCTGGCGGCCGACATCAAGTTCGTCGCGCTCTCGCTGAGCTTCGAGGCTGGCTCGCAGAACAGCTCGATCTTCACGGGCGCCAACACCGCGCGGCGGCTGCGCACCGTCATCGGGGCGACGTCGAACAAGGGCGGGGCTGAGCTCACGGCGCTCTCGGGAAGCCTGCAGATGCAGCTGCGTTTCCTCTTCTGGAGCAAAGGCTTCGACCTGAAGAACTTCGGGCCGGTCGCGAAGAAAGAGTGGCCCTTCTACGAAAACGAAAACCCGTACTTCAAGGAGACGCCATGAAAGCGCTCAAGCTCGCCGCCGCGGGCGCAGTGCTGCTCGCCGTCGGTGTCGGTCTGTTTCTCGTCACGGAGCGCACGTCGAGCGGGCGCACCGCCGCCCCTTCCTCGAGCGCGCCGTCACCGGGTTCCACCTCGGCGGTGAAAGACGGCCCGGTGTCCACCGCGTGTACCTTCGCGCCCGGCGAGCGCTTCTCGTACGCCGCGTCGGCGCAGACGTCGTGGCGGTTGCCCGAGCGGCTGCGCGCGCTGGTGGGCGCTCAGGCTTCAGGCTCGTCGAGCTGGTCGGCCGAGCTGCACTTCGAGGTGCTCACCGTGGCCCCCGAAGGCGCGGTGGTGCTGGCCCGGCTGGTCGACAGCGCGCAGGGCGCGGTGGAAGGCGTCGATTCGGCGTGGCTCGCGAGCGTCAACCGCGCGTGCGAGGTGGCCGGTTTCGCGCACTTGAAGACGACGTCTCAGCCCGCGGCGCGCGCACAGCAGACGGCGCTGCACGAGCTGTGGTTTACCGTGCCCGATCTCGAGTCGGCGGCCTTCGCCTTCCGCAACGGCACGGGCGCTGCGCGAGGTGACGTGACGCGTGAGGGCGCGACGCTGGTGCGGCACGTCACCAGCTACGCGCAGGTCTGGTCGCGCGACATGCAGGGGCTGCAGGTCACCAGCTCTTCGTTGACGGTGCGCCGCGGCGCGAGCGGGTGGTTCGACTCGATGGTGGGCCTCGAGGGCTTCACCGCCAGCTCCATCGACAGCGGCCGCGTCGAGCTCTCGGTGGTGGCCGTCACGCCGCGCGAGGGCGTGCTCGCAGCGGCTTCGCGCAACGTCGATGACTACGTTTGGGAAGACCTGCTGGGGCCCGTGCAGTCGCAGACCAGCGCGTGGGTGCCACCCGATCACCAAGAGCGCGTGGCGGCGATGTACGACGTGTCACTCGACACCGCGCTCGAGCGCTTCACCGTGATGGCCGACGCGAAGGTCAACGTCGCGGCGCAGTGGCCCGACATGGCTGCCTTCCTCGACGCCCACCCCGAGACCATCGAAGACTTTGCCACGCTGCTGGTGACCGACTTCGACCCGCAGTGGAAGGTGGGCGGCTTTCTCGCGCTGGGGCAGGCACAGAACCCCGCGGCCCGCGAAGCGCTGCTCGGCATCTGGCGCGAGCGTGGCCTGCCGACGATGGACCGCGTGCGCAGCAGCCTCGCGCTCTCGACGCGCAACGACGTCGGCGTGGCCTACGCGCAGGAGCTCCGCGCCGAGGTGACGCGCACGCCCGGGTCTTCCGAAGAGGCGAACGTCTCGCGGCAAGCGCTGTTGTATCTCGGTGTGCTGGGGGGCACCCGGCCCGGCAATCGCGAAGTGGCCGAGGTCGTGCGCGCCACCTTGCTCACCGAGCTGTCGCGCGCGCGCGCCCCGCATGACGCGTCGGTGGTGCTGGCGGCCATCGGCAACACCGGCGACATCACCTTCCTGCCTGAGCTGCAGCAGTGGTCGCGGCACGAGAACTTCGAGTTCCGCGCGGTGACGGCCATCGGCATGCGGCGCATGCCCGTCGAGTTGGTGGAAGACTTCACGGTCGAGTGGCTGCAGCGCGAGACGCACCCCGACGTGAAGCGCGAGCTCTTCGAGCTGGTGCACCACCAGTACACCGACGCGGGTAGGCCGGTGGGCGCGGCGCTGCTGGCCGAGGCGGTCAAGCACCTGCGCGAGCAGCCGCGCGTGCTCACCCGGCAGTCTCTGCTGCGAATCTTCGAGCCACACGTGAGCAACGAAGACGTACGCCAGGCGCTGCGCGAGCAGCTCGAGGTCGAATACGAGAACCAGTCGGGGCTCTTCGCCTTCGTGGCCTCGGTGTTGAGCGAGCGCGACGTGCAGTCGGTGCTGGTCTCGGTGCCTTCGCTGCGCGACCAGTTCAATGGTGTATCGACCACCCCGCCCTCACCTCTCAAGGTGGCGAACGCCATTGAGCCCAGTGAGCCGCCCGAGGGCCTGATGCCGAAGCCGCCCACCGCCGCCGAGCTCGAGGGTCAGGTGCCATGAGGACGCTTGTGCTGCTCTGCTCCCTTGCGCTGTTCACGGCCTGCCCTGCTCCGATACCGACGCCTGAAGATGCAGGTGAGCCAATGACTCCTCCGCCCTTCGACGGTGAGACAGCGGGCGGCTCGATTCCCGAAATTCCTGAGGGCGTGATGAACCCCGAGCCCTTGATTGATGCGGGCCCCATCGAGGTCGACGCGGGGTGCTGCGCCACGCGCTTCCGCATCGCCGAAGGCACCGAGCCTGCCGACGCGACCGGGCGCATCGTGAGCGGCCTCTCGACACTGTCGAACCTGGCTTTGGTTCGCGGGGGCGGTGATTGGAGCGCGACGGCGTGCTTCCCGCTCAACGCATCGGTCGCCTACCGGTACGAGTTCAAGTGGGACGGGGGCGTGCTCGATGGCGGGGCCACCGACCTCGAAGACGGCGGCGTCGAGTACGCAGAAATTCAGGTCACGGGTATCGCCAGCCGGGCGAGTGACGCAGAGCCGGGCTTCACCGACGTCAACGGAGAGCGGTGGAACTTCTACCGTGCCGTCGAGTCGTGCGACGGGCTCGACGGCTCGGTCCCCTGGTGAAACTTCGGCCCAATCCAGCCGGAGCTTCTCCGAAAGCCCAGGCGCGGCGCAGGTGATGCTCGCCCCTATGGTCTCTCGAGGCCCAGCGCGAACCCTGCCCAGGAGTTCGGGCCCAGCACGCCATCGATGGGTCCCGTGTAGCCGCCGAAGCGCGTTGCGTAGACCTGAATCAGTCGGCACCCTTCACCTTCGATGAGGCCGTCAATCGGTCCCGTGTAGCCGACGTTTCGCAACGTCGTCTGAATGCCCTTGAACCCATTGAGCCCAAGCGCACCGTCGACGGGGCCAAAGTAGCGACCCTTCGCCTCGAGCCCTGCCCGCACGCGCGCCTGAGTGCTCGCATCTGGAAGGTTGAGCGACCAGCTTGCGCCGGGCGCTGGAGCAGGCGTGGGTGGCGCGGCGATCGCCCCACGCTCCAGGGCCCCCGCGAAGCCCGCCCAGGAGTTCGGGCCCAACACCCGATCGACCGGGCCGGTGTAGCCACCGAAGCGCGCGGCATAGGTCTGAATGAGCCTGCACCCCTCGCCTTCGATGACGCCGTCGATCGGCCCCGTGTAGCCGACGGCTTGCAGCTCCGTCTGGATCGCCTTGAAGCCGTTGGTCCCCATCGCGCCATCGACCGGCCCGCCGTACAGCCCGCGGGTCTTCAGCGCCGCCTGCACGCGCGCCTGCACTGAAGCGGCTGGCAGGTTGAGCGCCCACCCCGCGGCACTGGAGGGCGCGGGCCCGCTCGACGGCGCCGGAGCGGGTCCCTGCCCGAGGAGCTGCCGGGCTCGCGCGACGATCCAGTCCATGTTCAACCCGCCGGGGCACGCCGTGGCGTAGCTGCCACCGTGGCGCGTGTAGACCTCACGGTGACCCAGCACGCGCGAGCGATCGAGCGGGATGCCGTAGCGACGGGAGAGGTCAGCGACGACCTTCGCGGTAGCCTCCTGCGCCGCAGCCGAGACGGGCCACGAGCCCCCCGAAGCCTCGTTTTCGATCTCGAAGGTGAACGAGCGCGAGTCCCAGGGCGCGTCGGACAGGGACCACGAGCGATAGGCTTCGGGCACCACGCCGACGATTTCCCCCTCGTTCGAGATGGCGTAGTTCGCGCTGCCTTGCTTCGCGCCCGTACGCCACGAACTGAGAACCCCTTCGAAGCCGGTGCTCGCCATGTGGTGGAGCACGATGTACGTCGGCACCGAGCCGCCCCGGCTGCCCTGGTTCGGCGTGGTGATGGTGCGCGTGGTGTAGCCGCTGAACGTGCTCAGCGGCGCCGTCGTGCTGGTGGTCTCGCGCTGGTCGACGATCTCCTCGGTCTCAGGACCACACGAAGCAAGCAGCACGAGAAAGCTGGCCAGTCTCGAAGTTCGCATGAGCAGGTGTCGGCAACCGCGTGACAGCCGCCTCACCTTCGTTGGTAACCAGGCTTGACGTTCGACTTTGACTTTCCGGTGCGATTCCGCCCGGTATCAGGCAGTGGGGTCGAGGTAGCGGCTCGCGATCTCCAGCGCCCCATCGGCAGATCAGGTGCCGAAGCCAGTCGTGTCTTGAAGAGCTACGCCCCCAGCGACCGTGAGCGCAGCAATCCAGGCCAGCCCTGCTTCGCGCCGTAGCAATCGGGCACTGCGCGCGTCCCTCGCATGCGCCCGCGCGAGGGTGGGTGGTGTAGTCTCTTTGCGCCCATGACTGACCTGCCCACCCCACCCGCCGACCTCGAAGGAGGCCAAACGCTCAAAAGCCCGGTGCGGCCCGCGGGTGGAGGGGCCAGCCTCATCGGCCAGATGCTCGGCGAGTACGAGGTCGAGGCCCACCTCGGCGCGGGCGGCATGGGGATCGTCTACCGCGGCGTGCAGCCCCAGATCGGCAAGCGCGTCGCGATCAAAGTCCTCAGGCCCGAAATCGCCAGCGGCCAGGAAAGCGTGCAGGCGCTCCTGGCAGAAGCACGGGCGGTCAACGCGATTCGCCACTCGGGCATCGTCGACATCTTCAGCTTTGGTGCGACCGCTGACGGCTCGGCCTACGTGGTGATGGAGTTGCTCGAGGGCAGCTCTTTGGACGTCGTACTGCACGCAGTGCACCGGTTCTCGCCCGTGCAGGCGATCGACATTCTTTCTCAGATGCTCACCGCGCTCGACGCCGCCCACACCGCGGGCGTGATTCACCGAGACCTCAAGCCTGCGAACCTTCACCTGGGTCAGCAGAAAGACGGCTCGTGGCGAGTGAAGATCCTCGACTTCGGTCTGGCCAAGCTGACGGCGCCCGGCGGGGGCGGCGCGGCCCAGACGCACTCCCAGTTGGTGCGCGGTACGCCCCAATACATGGCGCCAGAGCAGGCCCGAGCGCAGCCGGTCAGCCCCGCGACCGATTGTTACGCGGTCGGGGTCATTGCGTTCGAGATGCTCACCGCGAGGCTGCCCTTCGAGGCCACCAACGTGGTCGACCTGTTGCTGCAACTGGTCAGCGTGCCCGCGCCACGGCTGCGGTCGATCGACGAGTCGATGCCCGCTGCGCTCGACGAGCTCATCTTTCGCCTGCTGTCCAAGGAGCCCGGTGACCGCCCGGCGTCTGCCCTGGAAGTGCGGCGTGAGCTTCTGCGGATTCGCGCGGACCTGCTCAAGGCAAACACCGTGGTGCGCAAGGCCCCGCTGCGCCATCCCCACGGGCTCGCCAGCGCGACTCAGACGCTCACCACCCTTGAAGTCACGCCGATGCCTGCGCCTTCAAGCCAGAGCGTGGCAGCAGCGGGTCAGACTGAGCTGATGAGCCTGCCCGAGGGCACGGCTTTCCGCAGAAGAGGGCTCATTCCGCTGACTCTGCTCACCTCGTTGTTGGGCGCCGCTGCGGGCCTGCTGCTGTGGTCCAGGATGGGGCCGACGCCCAGTCAAGTCGTCACGCCCCCGACACAGGCTCCCCTGGTCGTGGTGGCCGCGACGCAAGCAGTGACCCGACCGCCGGTGTCCACGCCGGTGACGCCATTGCCTGAGACCGAGCCGAACCCTCCACCCCCCAGATTCAAGAAGGCCCCCGTCGCCAAGGTGTCGCGAGGGGCGGCGCGCGCGCATTCAGTCGTTCCTGGTGGTGGGGTTGGTCTTCTCTGGGTGTCAGTGCCGACGGCAATGGCGATGCCGGTGGCGCTGACGCGGGCCCGTGGGATGGCGGCTGCGGTGTGGCTGACGAACTGGACGAGTCGGGCGAAGACACCAACTGCGACGGCGTCGACGGAGTGCGCGGCGACCAAGTCTACGTCACTTCTTTGGGCGACGACGTAACGGGCGAAGCGGGGAACCCCAGCCGTCCCTTTCGAGGCGTCGGTGGCACCGGAGGGGCGGGTGGACCGGGCGGGGGCGGGCGCGGCGGGCACAGTGTGGCCGTGTTCTGCGTGGGAGATGCGGGCGTCGACGGTCCGGGCCTGGCGGTGTTGTTGAATGGTGACGCGGGTGCTGCGGGGTTAAGCCCGCCGCCTGCCAGTTCCGCGCTCGACGGCATGTCAGCGCCGAGCTTCGGCTGCGTGCCGTAAGGTTCCCCGCCGCGCCATCGAGCCTCGGCGGCGGCTGCCCCGGTGGTGGTGGCCTGGGAGGCGATGCCGCCGGCCCTTCTACGACTACGGCTTTCCACCCGAGCTGAAGATCCGCTGTCGAGAGGCTCGCATTGCGTACCACTTTTCAGATCGCCTTCGAATGTCGGACCCTCGAGGTAGGGTGCCGATTGTGGAAGCGATGACCTTCACTCTCGGGCGTTTGTGCTTCGTGGACATCGAGACCACGGGCCTCGAGCCCTCGAGCGAGGAGATCATCGAGATCGGTGCGGTGTTCGTCGAGCGCGGCGTGGTGACGGAGCGGCGCAAGTGGCTGATCAAGCCGAGCCGCCCCATCCCCGCGTTGATCACGGCGCTCACGGGGCTGACCGATGACGAGGTGGCTGCAGCGCCTTCACTCGAGAGCATCGACGCTGAGTTGCGGTCCGCGCTGGGCGGGTGGACGCTGGTCGCGCACAACGCAGCCTTCGAGCGCTCGTTTCTGGGTGAGCGGATCGCACAGAACGCCATGCTCGATTCGTGCGAGGTCGCGCAGCTTCTCTTCCCCGAGCGGGCCAGCCACTCGCTCGACTCGTTGGTGCGCTGGTTGAACATCGGTCGCGCAGCACGGCACCGCGCGCTCGACGATGCTGAAGACACCTTCCTCGTGCTCGCTGCGCTCTGCGATCGGGTGCTTCAGAACCCCGACCGCGATCGACTCAAGCAGCTGATCTTTCATCTTGGGGGAACACCGAGCAGCGATCGCAGCGCGATGTCTTCGTTGTTCGAGGCGTTGCTGACGGCGGCTCCCGTCGCGCCTCGCCCCGAGAAGAGCGCGCCTCCGTGGGTGGTGATGGAAGAAGGCAGCAGGCTCTCGGCACATCTGGGCCGCTGGCTTGAGTCGCCCACCTTCGTCGCCGCTGAGCTGGAGCGGGAAGATCTGCTCCACATCGCCTTCGAAGCAGGGCGAAAGACGGCCGTCGAACAGAACGAGCCGGTGGCGATCGCCGTCTCGGGCACCACCTTTCGTGAGCTGCCTGACCTCCCCGCCTTGCCGCGCAGAGCGGTGTGTTCGACCGCGCTCGCCCGGGCACTCGAAGAAGCGGGCACCGACGACAGCAGCCGCTTCGCGCGCGCCTACCTCGCGTCGTGGCTGAGCCGAACGAGGACCGGCGATCTCGAAGGCATCAGCGGCTTCGTGCGTTCGCGCTGCCCCGAGGTCATGCCGCTGCTGGAAGGCGCGACCAGGTGCCAGTGCCAGGCCTCACGCTGTTTCGCCCGCCGCAGCCTGGGCGATGAGCCGTGCATGGTGATCAGCCACGAACACGCGCTCGACTGGCTCGAGCGGGGCGCTCCGGTCTCGCTGCTCTTCCTCGAAGCCGACAGGCTGCCCGACGTGGAGCGCAGGCGAACCCAGCGCAGCCTGCAGCTCTGGGAGCTGGAACGTTTCGGCGGACTCGAGGCGAACATCGCCGAGCTGACCACTGCGCTCGCCGCCTTCCCGCCCGGCGTGGTGATGATGCGCGCGCGAGTGACGCCTGAATGGCACGCGATCCGAGAGGCGATGACCAACCTCTCGCACACCTTGAGAGCGGCTCCTTTCGGCGCCGAGCGCTCGCGGCTGCTGGGCCGAATCGGAGAGGTGCTCGAGCCCCCACCGCCGGGATACGAGGTGCAGGCCAGCGCGCGTGGGCTGCTGCGAGTGCCGATGCAGCCAGGTGAGCGCGTGCGAAGACGGCTGGGGCGGGGACACTGCCTCGTCTCTTCTTTCCGCGGCGGCCTGTCGTGGACGAAGTCATCGCCCGTCGCCGTACCGACCGATCGCCCGAGCTCCTTGCTGGAGTGGATCGCCGAGCCCACCTCGGTCGATCAGCTCGCCTTGCTGCTCGCCAAAGCAGCTCCGGTGGTGCTGGTCGCCCCGCAGCCCCTCGCGCCGATCGCCGAAGCGTGCCAGCGGCAAGGGCTGTCGATCTCGCTCGATGCCGGAAGGCCGTCTGCGGTGCAGCTGTGCGAGTGGCGGCGCGATCGGCCGATGCCCGCGGGGCAGACCTGCGTCTTCTACGGTGTTCGTGAATGGCGCCGCGCCGTGCTCTCGAGCAACGCCCAGCGGGTGATGCTGCTCTCGCCCAACGGGCTCTGCGTGGAGCCCATCAACCGGGCGCTCCAGGGCCTCGACCCCAGACCTTTTATTTATTGAGGCGGTCTTCGAGCGTCGACTGCAGCTTCTTGAGCGTCTCCGGATCGCCCGCCTTCACCGCCGCGAGATCCGATTCCGTGCGCGCGCGCAGCTGGGTGACCATGTCTGCGAAGACCTCGAACACGTCTTGCAACTCGTCGCTGGGACGCAGGCCATAGGTCGGCGGCCTCACCTGACCGTTGGCCACTTCACGCGCCATGCGCTTGATGCGGAAGAGCGGGCCCACGATGCGGTGGGTGATGACGATGGCCGTCAAGGCGATGAGCGCGATGAACGCCACCAGCACGCCGGTCAGCGCATAGAGCGTCCACTGCTGCTGGCGCTGGACCTCGATGCTCTGTTCCTGTGCCGCGGCGCGCTCGGCTTCGAAGGTCGCGTCGATCGCCTTACTCCGCTCCCCGAGCTTCGCGGCGAAGTCGGGGTCATCCATGTTGCGGGTCAGCTCGTTGTTGAGGGTGCAGTTCCCGAGCTCGCGGCTGGTGTCAGCCGCCTTCTTGCGTGACTCGACCGACGCAGAGATCTGAGAGAACAACGACGTGGTGGTGCGAACGAGGAAGGCGCCGAGGAGCCCGGTGATGACCAGCGTGAGCACGACGAAGTAGCTGGCAAACTTCAGCTGGAAGCGCGCGTCGAGGAGGAAGTTCCGCAACTTGCGGTCTTTCGCTCCTGTTTTCGGCTGCGTGGGTTTGGCTTCAGACATGGTGTCTTTCCCCTACGGCTTCAGTTCTTCCACTCCAGGTCCTTGGCCGCGTCGTCAAGCACGCGGGGGACCATCGCTTTGATCAGGCTCTCGTGCTTGCCACCAGCAGCCTTGACGTTCCAACTGCCTTTCAAGGCTTGCTCTGGGTACGACATGATCAACATTTCGACCTTGAGGCCCTTCTCGGTGGAACCCGGGAGGAGCTGCATTCGAAGCTGGAAGCCCTTGAGCTTCCTCGCACGAATCAGGTTCGTTGCCGATTTCTTGTCTTCATTCTGAGGGGCGATGTTGGCCCCCATCGAGGACAGCTTCTCCCGCATGAGCTGGTCGGCGAGCGCCAGGATGTTCGTCGGGAGGTCTCCGACCTTGTCCTGAATGGGCTCCACTTGAAGATAGAGGCCCCCCGAAACCAACGCGCCCATCGCCACGGCCTTGGCCATCGCCGCCCGAACGCCGGGGTCCGACTCGTTCATCGCCGCCTGGATACAGGCGATCGCCGCCGACGAGCGGATCTCGCCGAGCGCCGAAGCCGCGGCAGACCGCACGACCGATTCACTGTCTTTGAGCACGCTGCACACCGGCGCGACCGCGGAGTCACTGCCGGTCTGCCCCAGCAGCAGCACCGTCTGCGCGCGAACACGAGGGTCCTTCGCGCCGGCGAGCTGTTTGATGAGGTAGGTGACGCGTGCGTCTTCCTCGGCGAAAGCCGGAGTCGAGACCAAACACGCCAACAGAATGAAGCCCGACCGCACGCGCCCGCACTCTACAGGGAGGTGCGACGTTGAAATCGAGGACTTCGTGGAATAACCCTCTGCGCATGCCATCCCACATGACCGCTCCGCAGATCCGGGAGGCGTTCCTGCGCTTCTTTGAAAAACAGGACCACCGCCGCGTTGCCTCGTCGAGCCTCGTGCCCGCGAACGACCCCACCCTGCTCTTCACCAACGCAGGCATGGTGCAGTTCAAGGACGTCTTCACCGGCCGCGAGAAACGCGACTACGTGCGGGCAACCAGCACGCAGAAGTGTGTGCGCGCAGGTGGTAAACACAACGACCTCGACAACGTGGGCTTCACCGCCCGGCACCACACGTTCTTCGAGATGCTCGGCAACTTCAGCTTCGGCGACTACTTCAAGGCCGACGCGGTGAAGTGGGCGTGGGACTTCGTGACCACGATCATCACCATTCCCGTCGAGCGGCTCTCGGTCACCGTGTTCAAGGGTGAAGACGGCATCCCCGCGGATGATGAAGCCGCTGAGCTCTGGGTGAGCGCGGGCGTGCCGAAACACCGCGTTCACCGCCTGGGCAAGGCCGACAACTTCTGGTCGATGGGCGAGACGGGTGCGTGCGGCCCCTGCTCGGAGATCTACGTCTACTTGCCCGAGGGCCCGGTCGACGAGTCGCACAAGCCCGGTGAGTCAGACGCGTGGCTCGAGATCTGGAACCTCGTCTTCATGCAGTTCGAGCGCAAGGCCGACGGCACGCTGCTCTCGTTGCCCAAGCCGTCGATCGACACGGGCGCGGGTCTCGAGCGCGTCACCGCCTACGTGCAGGGGAAGAAGTCGAACTACGACACCGATCTCTTCACGCCCATCTTCGCCACCATCGAGCAGATCTCCGGCAAGACCTACGGCGCGAAGTGGGACAACGTGCTCGACGGCGCGATGCGGGTGGTCGCGGATCACGCGCGCGCCACTGCTTTTCTGGTTGCCGACGGCGTTCAGCCTTCCAACGAGGGCCGCGGCTACGTCTTGCGCCGCATCATGCGCCGCGCGATTCGCCACGGAGCTCAGCACCTCGGGCTCGACCAGCTGTTCTTCGGCAAGGTCGTCGAGACGGTGATCGAGACGATGAGCGCCGCCTACCCCGAGCTGAAGGACAAGCGCGGCTTCATCCTCGAGGTGGCCAAACACGAAGAAGAGTCTTTCCGCCGCACGCTCAAGCGTGGCCTGGGCCTCATCGCGCAGGAGTTCGAGCGTCTCCGGAAGACGAACACGAAGCAGCTGAGCGGCGAGGTGGTGTGGGATCTCCACCAGACCTACGGCTTCCCGTGGGATCTGAGCGAGGTCATCGCGCGTGAGGAAGGTTTCGCGATCGACAAGCCCGCTTACGACGCGCTGCTCAAGACCGAGAAAGAGCGCGCAGCCGCGGGCGGTCTGGGCTCGGAAAAGGGCATCGCCGACATCTACATGAAGCTGGTGGGCTCGCTGCCCGAGCCGAAGTTCCTGGGCTACGAGAGCGAAGCTTCCGACGGCAAGGTGGTCGCGCTGGTGAAGGGCGGCCAGCAGGTGCAGACCGCGATGGCTGGCGAAGAGGTCGAGGTGGTGCTCGATCAGACCCCCTTCTACGGCGAGTCAGGAGGCCAGGTCGGTGACACGGGCGCGATGCAGGCGGGCACGGCGAAGCTCCAGGTGACCGACACCCAGAAGCCCGTGGGCAGCTTGATCGTGCACAAGACGAAGGTGCTCTCTGGCTCGGTCTCGGTGGGCGACACGCTCGGGGTCACCGTCGATGCTGCGCGGCGTCAGAACATCCGCGCCAATCACTCCGCGACGCACCTGCTGCACCGGGCGCTCAAGGTGGTGCTCGGCGAGACGGTCAACCAGAAGGGCTCGGTGGTGTACCCCGACTCGTTGCGCTTCGACTTCTCGCACTTCAGCCCCATGTCGACCGAAGAGCTCGAGCGGGTGGAAGACCTGGTCAACGGCTGGGTGCGCGACAACCGCGACGCCGACACGCGCGTGATGGGCATCGCGGCGGCCAAAGCAGCGGGCGCAGTGGCGCTCTTCGGTGAGAAGTACGGCGAGAGCGTGCGCGTGGTCTCGGTGCACCCCGAGTCGACCGAGCTGTGCGGCGGCACGCACGTGAAGCGCTCCGGCGACATCGGCCTGTTCAAGATCGAGAAAGAATCGTCGGTGGCCAGCGGCGTGCGCCGCATCGTGGCGCTTACCGGCGCTGCAGCCATCGGGCACACCCGCGCGCAGGAGAAGCTGCTCGCCCAGGCGGCCGAGCTGTTCAAGTCGGCGCCGAGCGATCTGCCCAAACGCATCGAGTCGAACCAGAAGCGCCTCAAGGAGCTCGAGCGCAAGCTGGAAGAGGCTCAGCTCAAGGCGAGCTCGGGCAGCGCGAAGGCCAGCGAGACCGTCGAAGAGATCAACGGCATCAAGGTGCTCACGCAGCGCATCGACCCCGCAGACGCGAACGTCTTCAAGCAGCTGTGGGACAACCACAAGAACAAGACCGGCATGGTGGTCGGCTTCGCGGGCGAGACCAGCGACGGCAAGGCGCTGCTGCTGGTGGGCGTCACCGCCGACGTGATCGCCAAGGGCATCAAGGCCGGCGACGCTGTGCGCGTGATGGCCGCGGAAGTGGGCGGCAAAGGCGGCGGCAAGCCCGAGCTGGCCCAGGCCGGCGGCACGGATCCGTCGAAGATTCCCCAGGCGTTCGAGAAGCTGCTCGCCCTGGTGAAGGGCGCGTGAACGCCCGGGCGCTCGTCATCGGTCTGCTGCTGGCGTGCGGCTGCCCCAAAAAAGACGAGCCGCCCGAGTTCGACCCCAACGACCGCCTCCTTCAGAAGCTGAAGGAAGAGCAGGAGCGCCTCGCCAGGGCGCCCCCCCACAGGATCGAGGAGCCCTTTCCGCTCGCGGAGATCGTCGCCCGGCCCTCCAAACCCGAGAACCTCGGCATCCCCGCGGGGGTGGCCGCCGATCTGGGCCCGGTGTCGCTCACCCTGATCGAGGTGCAGCAATCGCAGACGGTTGGGAGCGGCAAGGTGTCGCTTGCCACCACCGAACGGTTTCTCAAGGTGACCCTCGAAGCCACCACGAAGAAGCCCATCGACCTCGACCTGAGCTCCGCCACCCTGGCCTTCGGGGAGAAGACGGTGGGCATCGCGCGTGACGCACAACGCGCCGCGCGGGGCTCGCAATTGGTCACCTCGGTGGAGACCGGGGGGCCCCAGAAGCTGGTCCTCTACTTCGAGGCCGCTGATGAAATGATCGGCAAAGGGCTGAAGATCATTCTGACGACCCCCGAGAGCAGAGTAGAACTCCCGCTGCAATGACGTCTGCGTCGGAGAACGAACCCAGAAAGATCCCCCTGCGGATCCGTCTGCCGTTCGCGACTGAAGACGAGTTCATCGAGCGCTACGGCACGCACGTCACCCGCGGCGGCATCTTCATCGCCACCAAACACGGCAAACCCGAAGGCACGCCGCTCTCGTTCGAGTTGGTGCTGCAAGACGGCGTTCGCCTCATGCGCGGTGAAGGCGTGGTGCAGAAGCGGGTGCTCGACGAGCAACTGCCCGGCAAGTCGGGCATGTTGGTGCGCTTCACCCGCATCGACACGCGCACCAAGGGGCTGATCGACCTCATCCTCGAGCGCCGCGATGGGCTCAAGGCGCCCGAAGCGCCGGTGGGCAGCCAGTCGCAACCGCCCGCCGCGCCTTCGAAGGCCACTCCGCTTCCCCTGCCGCCGAGGAAGAAGGGCCCGGTGGCGCTGGGTGACGACGTGGTGCTGGGCATCGACCTGGGCACCACCACCTGCCGCGCGGCCGTGGTGCTCGATGGTCAGCCCCGCCTGGTGCCCATCGCTTCGGAGCGCGGCGCCTTCGCCCTGCCCGCGATGGTGGCCTACGACGTGGCCAAAGACCGCGTGCTCATCGGCAGCGCGGCGCGAAAACACCGCGTCGATCACCCAGAGCAGGCGGTGCTCGGCTTCAAGCGACTCATGGGCCGGCGCGCGCAGTCGAAGAAGGTGCGCGAGCTGGCCAAGGTCTCGCCGTACACCTTCGCCTCTGATCCCGAAGGCGACGTGGGCATCGAGCTTGCGGGCCGCGTGTTCTCCATCGCCGAGTTCGCCTCACTGCTGCTGCGCGAGTTGAAGAACGCCGCGCAGGATTTCCTGGGCCGCGAGCTGACCCGCGCCGTGTTGTGCGTGCCCGCCTGGTACACCGATCACCAGCGCGCGGCGGTGCTCACCTCGGGCCAGCTCGCCGGGCTCGACGTGGTGCGCATTCTCAACGAGCCCTCGGCGGTGGCTTTGGCCTTCGGCTTCGGCCGTGGGCTCGCTCGCAAACGGGTGCTCGTCTACGACCTGGGCGGCGGCACCTTCGACGCTTCGGTGGTGGAAATCACCGGTGACGATCTCGAGGCCGTCAGCACCGGCGGCGACAACTTCCTGGGCGGCATGGACTTCGATGCGCGGCTGGCCGATGCGCTCATCGGCACCATGGATGAGGGGCCCAAAGCGCAGCTGCTCAAGTCGCGCATGACCATCGAGCGGGTCCGCGACGCGGCAGAGGTGACGAAGATTTTGCTCTCCGACAAAGAGCTCGCGCCGGTGCACGTGCCGTTCGCCACCACCGATGAGCAGGGCAACCCGGTCGATCTGCGCGTCGAGGTCGAGAGGGGTTTCCTCGAATCGGCCACGCAGGATCTGGTGGAGCGCACCGGCCAGGTGACCCAGGCCGTGCTGGAGGCCGCCAGGCTCACGCCGCAGAGCCTCGACGAGATTCTTTTGGTGGGTGGTCAGTCGCGCGCACCCGCCGTGCGCAAGCACCTCGAGCGCATGTTGGGCCGTCAAGGACGTACCGACGTCGATCCCGCGGGCGCCGTGGCGCTGGGTGCAGCGCTGCTCGGCCACTCCCTGGTGCAGAAGGAGCGCGGCAAACGCGGCCTCTCGCTGGCCGAGGTGTTGTCGTCGCCCATCGGCGTCGCGGTGAAGGGTGGCGGGTTCCGCCGCATTCTCGAGCGCAACACCCGGCTGCCCGCCGAAAAGTCCCTCACGTTGCCGGTGCAGGCGCATCAGACCCTCAAGTTCGCCGTGATGCAGGGCACCTCGGCGCGCGCGGAAGAGAACGAATATCTGGGCGCGCTCTCGCTGCAGTCCGAACGCGCGGGCGAGCTGAACGTGCGTTTTGCGGTCAGCGCTGACGGCAGGTTACACCTCTCGGCCACCACGCCCACCGGCAAGGTCGCCGAAGTGCATTTCGCGACTTCGGAAGCGAGTGAAGCGGTGCAGGAGCAGTTGCTGTTGGAATCCCCGCTGCCGGGAGAAGACGACGTCACGCGCAGCAGCAAGTCGGGCCTCTTCGGCGGCTTGCGGCGGCTGTTCGGCGCGAAGTGACTCTGCCAAACCTCCGCGCGAGACAGAAGTGCTCGCTCGACTGCTCTCAGGAGGGTTGATCGAAATAAGGAGCGCCCACCGTTCTTCCCGAGCGGAGTCGAGGGATTACCTCGCCTTCGGGCAGTAAGTGCCCCCTCGACTGCGCTCGGGGAGACCGGTGAGTGGAGTCATTTCTATTTCCGCCAACCCACCTCCCCGCTCGCAGCGAGAGGTTACTCGCGACTCGCCTCGAGCACGCGCGACAGCTGCTCGACTCTCGTGCGCAGCTCAGCCCGGTCCGCCCGCTTCGGATCAATCCGCAGCAACCGCGTCAGCCTCTCGACCGCTTCACTCGCCAGGTCGACGTCCTTCAACTGTTCAGCACGATCGACCAACTCGAGCGTGTACGCCCTCGCGTCATCGATCTGGTCGTACTGAAACAACCCATCGATTGCGCTGAGCCGCGCGAAGTCATCACGCTTCGCATCGCCCGCGATCAACTTGAGATCGACCAGCGCTCCGTACACGTCGCCCTTAGCCGCCTTCACCAGCGCCGCCGAGGTGCCCACACGCACGTGGAACAGGGTCTCTTCGATCACCACGAAACGGTCTGCCAGGTCCGGCAGCGCCCCCCGGGCGAGCGCCTCGGCCATGGCGTCGAGCACCTCGAGCCAATCGCCCATCGCGCCGGCCATCTCGGCCATGAACTTCTCACGCCGTTCGCCGGCTGCAGGCACGCGCAGCAGAAACCCCTCGGCCACCTTGAACCGCGCCTCGAGCGTGCCGTCATCGGGGCGCTTTTCGAGGGTGCCATTGAGCGTGGTGAGCAGGTTCACCATCGCCAGCGACAGGTCAGTCGGAGCGAGCTCACCGCCCTTGAGCCTGCGCCAGAGCTCCTCGGCGGCAGCGGCGGGGAAACGAGAGAACTGCCCGGTGCCCTTCCAGGTCTCGTGCCACCCCATGGCGATGGCGAGGGGGAAGTCTTCTTTCGTCTGCTCGAGGAACTGCGCCTCGGTGACGGCGACACCGTAGTGACCCAGCGAACCGATGATGGCGGCGTTCGAGTACTTCTCGATACCGGTGGCGTACCAAGCCTTGTCGACACGATCGCTCATCAGTGGTGCCCGCCGGTGTGCGCGTGGGCGCGATCGAGCCTGGAGCGCACCTCGCGGATGAACGTCGCGTCGGCGCCGTCCTTCTGCGCGATGTGGCTGAGCAGATGGGCGATCGAGTCGGCGAGGCCCCACTTCTCCTGCCTGGCCGCTTCATCGAACACGGTGATGCCGAGCGGCTTGGCGGTGGCGAACTCCTCGAGCTGGAACAGCGCGTCGAGGGCGGCGTAGCGGGCGAACACGTCACGCGTGGTGTCGTCGGCCCACTTCTTCAGGTCGGCCACGGCGCCTTCACGCTCGCCAGTCTGCGCGCGCACGAGGGCGGTCATGCAGCCGTCACGGTCGGTGAAGAGCACTTCGTGCACGAGCGCGAAGCGCATCGCGTCTTCCTTCTTCCCCGCCTTGGCGAGCCGCTCGGGCAGTTCGTTGAAGGTCTGCGCCCACGACTCGAGGAAGGTGACCAGCTCGCGCAGGAACGCGTCGCGGCTGTCACCCTTGGCCGGCAAGCGGGGGACCGCGTCATCCCAGTTCTTGAACGCCTCGCCGAGCTTGGCGTCTTCCCGGCCTGCGACGAGCTTGAGCGCGTTGGCGATGAGGTCGAGCACGACGTGCGCGGTCTTCATCGGGGTGGGCTGATCAGGGAGCAGCCGATCGAACAGCTCGTTGGCCGCCGCATAGGGGAACGGGGCGAACTGGCCGGTGCCCTTCCACTTCGGTTTCCAATCCATCGCCAAGTCGAGTGGAAAGCGCGAAGTGGCGCTCTCCTTGAACGAAGCCTCGTCGATGGTGACGCCGTAATGCCCGAGCGTCCCGAGGATCGACTCGGTCGAGTAGGTGGTGAGACCCTTGTCCTTCCACTGCTTGTCCACGCGTGCCGTCATGCCGCGGCGTTAAGCACGCGGGCCGGGTGCTCAGCGACCGAAATCACCATGTCGCCCTGCCCCACCGGCAAAGCGCGCAGCGCCCGCGACGCCTTCCTGCTGAAGTGCGGCCAGCCCTCCGTTGAATTCTCGGAGGATCGCCTCGGGGAGCGGGTGGTCGAACTGGCTCACGGCGCTCGCGCGATCGGCCCGCATGCACAACTGGGGGAAGGCGGCGATCTCGCGCGCGAGCTGTTCGGCGGCGGCGCGGGCGGTGCCTTGGGGGACCACGCGATTGACGAGGCCGATGCTGAGGGCCTCGTCTGCGCCGACCGCACGCCCGGTGAGAATGAGGTCGAGCGCGCGGGAGAGGCCGATCAGGCGCGGCAGCCGCACGGTGCCGCCGTCGATCAATGGCACGCCCCAGCGGCGGCAGAACACGCCCAGCACCGCATCCGTTTCGGCGACGCGCAAATCGCACCACGAAGCGAGCTCGAGCCCACCCGCGACGGCGTGACCGGCGATGGCCGCGATCACCGGCTTGGAGAGCTCCATGCGGCTGGGGCCCATGGGGCCTGCTCCGCTGGGCTCGATGCGGTTCTGGCGATCGCCGCCAATCGACTTGAGATCGGCCCCCGCGCAGAAGGTGCCGCCTTCGCCAAAGAGCACTGCCACCCGCGCTTCGTCGTCACGCTCGAACGCGAGGAAGGCTTCGACCAACGCATCCGCGGTGGGCCGGTCGACCGCGTTCCGGGCCTCGGGTCGATGGAGCACGACCGTGAAGACGCTGCTCTGCTTCTCGATGCGCACGCTCATGAGCGAACTATTTCACAGCGTCTACGGTCGGAGGATCGGCCCGAGAGGGCTGGCGGAAATAGAAATCGGGTTCCATCACCGGTCTCCCCGAGCCCAGTCGAGGGGGCACTTGCAGTGCTGTGGATAGGCAGGTGGGGGCGGCGGAGTGCGCGCGCGCGCAAATGACGGATCAGGCGCGCTGACCGTTTCCGGATCTGCGCGAACGACCGACGTTTGTGACAGGGGGGGGGCGAGGCCGGTGCGCGTGGCCCGTTGCTGTTGATCTCTGCCGGCTTGTTGCTTGCGCGGGAGTTTGCCGGGTTGTACCCGAGCGATTTGAGGATCGACGCACGGGCGAGCTCGATACGCGTTCCTCTGCGGCACCTCGCGCATGACGGTGATGCAGTTCAGCTCGATTCGCGATCAGTGGTGGTGCTCGACGGCTCGTCGAGCCAGTCGCGCAAGATGATGCAGCGCGTGCCGGAGTTCAGAGCGCTGCAGCGGTGGTCACTGCCTGCGCCGGCCGGTCGTCGCAGTCTTCGCGCGTCACCGCCGGGCGGCATGTCGTCGCTCGAGGCGATCGCAGAGGCCCTCTCGAGCCTCGAAGGGGCTGAGCTCGGAGCCCGGGTGCGGGCCGTGCATGAGGCGCTCATTCGCAAGCAGCTCGACGACCGTGGCTATGTCGGGCCACATCGGAACTGACCAACAGTCTACGACAGCGCACTGGAGGCGACGGCGCGAGCTGTGAGGCGGGAGCCCGAATCACTGCATGAGGTGACGAAGCGCGCGCGCCTCGTCGATGAGTGACCTCCGGTTGCGCTGCGCTCATCAGGGCTCTACAGTTCTGTAGACTCGAGAGGAGCCGCTATGGCCGACACCCAGATTTCAGCCTTCATCTCGCAAACGACCAAGCGGCAGGTCGAGCGCTACGCCGATGCCCATGGCGTGAAGAAGGGGCACCTCATCGAGGAGGCGCTCCTGCATCACCTGCAGGCGCTCCGCGAACTGCCTGCGGACATCGTGATACCGCCTCAGTTGGTGCTGACCCCGAAGTCGTTCGCGCACGTCGCAAGGAGCGTCAAGAACCCGCGTAAACCCAACAAGGCCTTGCGCGACCTGATGGCGGGTAAACCCGTTTCGCGTGAGCCGGAAGGCTGGTGAAGGTTCGCCGCCTCGAGTCCGCCGATGAGCGCTCCGGCTTCCAGTCGGGCAACGCCGACCTCGACCGCTTCTTCATTCGCTACGCGGGGCAGAATCAGTTTCGTCACCACATCGGAACGACGTACGTGGCCGTCGATGAGGAAGACCGAATCGCCGGCTTCGCCACGGTCTCACCCTCCGAGATTCTCTGCGAGCGCTTGCCGGCGACCCAGCGCAAGAAGCTTCCAGGCTACCCGCTGCCCGTGCTGCGCCTTGCGCGGCTCGCGGTCGATCGCCGCGCACAGGGTCAAGGCGTGGGCAGTCAACTGTTGAACGCGATGGTCACGTTGGCCCAGCAGCTCGCCCTGTCAGTTGGCTGTATCGGGCTCGTCGTCGATGCGAAGCCCGACGCCAAGTCGTTCTACCAGGGCCTTGGCTTCGTCGAGCTCGAAGCGACGGTCGGGCAGCTCGGAGACCGACCTGAGCCCGTGCCGATGTTCCTCGCGCTCGCCGGTGTGGCACCCTGACCACGAAATGACCGGGCATCGGGCTTCTGCCACCACGGAACTCCGGCGATGGCGCTGTACTGAAGCTCTGCGATGACCTGCGCTCCCAGCAGCAGAATCGCGAAGGCGATCTCCATGAAGAGCAACATCGCCACGACGGCGGCCAGCGAGCCGTAGATGCCGTTCACCCCAGAGAGCGTGGCGAAGTAATACACGAGGAAGCGCCCGACGACTTGCCAGAGCACCGCCGCGCACAAGCCCACCACCTGCAGCCCAGTGTCGAGCCCGCTGAGCGTCTCTGCGTGGCCGACGAACACCAGCCCGCCGGGGCGCACGAGGCGCTCCATCTGGGTGGCCACGCCCTGACGAATCGGAGCGTCGAAGTAGATCATCACGTTGCGGCACAACACCGCGTCGAACGGCCCACGCATGGGAAAGGGAGGCCGGGCCAGGTTCAAGCGGGCGAAGGTGAGGTGCTGCTTGAGCTCGCGGCGCACCTCGTAGATCGCCTCATCGCGAGGTAGAGCCACCCGTGCCCCAGCGCCGCGAGCACCCCCAGGAGCGCCAGGTTGGTGAGGACCATCGGCCCGATGTGAAGGAGCACCGGGCCTCGCGAGCCATATCGACACAGCCGCTCGAGACCCTGTCTGTCGTGGCCGTGCACAGGGGTGTCCGCGTGAAGCGAGAAGCGAGAAGCCCTCCAGCACCGCGACGCGTCGTGCGCGAGGGCGAGGGCGAGGAATCGGGAGCTCGACCTCGAGCCCTTTGATCGCCTTGCGAAACCGCGCAATCAGGGTGCGAAGACTCGAGGCGGAGATGGGGAGTCAATTGCATCGCTGACCCGAACCACTGCGAGAAGCAAACTCCAGCTCCCGTCAGCGCACCCGTCGCGCCATGACGGCGGGCCTCGCGGCGTTG
>JAYVFP010000184.1:0-3911 GCA_043773025.1 Archangium sp. | reverse complement strand
CCGCGGCGCAGCTTCGAGAGCCGCAGGTCGAGGCCGGTGGTGCCCTTCGCCTTGAAGTCGTCTCGGCCCTCGCCGCCGAGCGCCACGGTGAAACGTTGTTCGGTGCCGGTGCTCTTGAGCTCGAACCGCCCGCTGCCCAGTTGCACGCGATCGAAGCGCAGGTCTTTCAAGGCACCGACCACCCGCGCGCTGGGCGCCTCGAGCGTGCCGTTGGCTTCCAGGGTGGCGCTGATCAACCCGGCCGGCGCCTTCTGGCCTTCTTCGGTCTCCATCAACGACGCGAAGTCGAACGGCTTGAGCGTCACCGCCAATTGCAGCGGCGTGTCACGCAACGACTCGATCATCACGTCGGCGTTGCCCCCTTCACCCAGCAGCGCGCTCAGCGCCCGCTCCGGCAGCGCGGCCACCGAGGCGGTCAGGTCGAGGGCCTGCGCTGCGCCCACCGAAGCGGTGCCGGTCAGGCGCGTGTGGCTGGTGCCGGTCTTGAGCTCGAGCCGCGCGCTCGCCTTGCGCAACGGGGGGTACGTCACGTCGTCGAGGCTCAAGGTGAGCTCGCCGGTAGGCGCCTTCGCGGTGCCGGTGATCGTCGCACTCAGGCTCACGGCCCCGGCCAGCTCGTCGTCCGGCACGGGGCGCAGCGCGTCGAGCTGGTGCAGGTCGAGGCGCCGTACGTTCACCGACAGCCTGACCGGCAAGGACAGCAGGTCGTCGGCGGTGGGCACGTGTTTGCGCAGTGAGGCGAGGGTCAGCGGGGTGGAAAGCGTCAGCGCGCTCGCAGCGCCCAGCGTGAAGAACTTGAGCGTGGCGTCGAGCGTCGAGGTCTGGGTGGTGAAGGCGGCCAGTTGGAGCTCTTTGACCTCGAGCCGTTGGTCGTCGCGCACGAACGTCAACGCGGGGGAGTCGAGGGTCAAGCGCACCTTCGGCCGTTCACCGCTGCCGCTCACCTCGAGCGTGCCGGACACGGTGCCTTCCACCGGCAGCGCCTGGCCCAGTTGCCGTTTCAGCTCGGCTGCGGGCACGTCTGTGACCGTGAAGCGCGCGGTGCCGTCGCCCGGCTTCTCGGACAGGAACGCGAGCACCGGGACATCGAACGTGCCGTCGACGTGACCCAGCGCGCTGCGGGCGGTCAACGAGCCCTTCGCGCGTTCGTCGATCCAGCTGCCCTCGAGGGTCGCGTCGAGCTGATGAAAGCCCATCACCCGGCCTGAGCTGAGCTGCGCGTTCAGGAGCACCTCGGGTTTACCAGGCCGGCCAGTGACCTCCGCGTCGGCGCTGAGCAGCCCGCCGAGCTCGAGCGTGGGCAGGGTGACCACGTCTGGGAGCTTCGCGAGATCGAGCCGCTCCACGCGCGCCTTCGCCTCGAGCCTGCTGCGGGTCATGCGCAAGGAGCCGGTGAGGCGTTGGTCGCCATCACGCAACGAGAAGGGCTCGAGCGTGAAGCCGTCGGCCCAACGCAGCCGGGTGGGCGCCTCGAGCTGCCACTTCGCTTCGCTCGCGGTCAGCTCGGTCTTCTGCAGCTCGACGCCCTGAGAGTCTTTGTCGAGCCGCGCGATGGCGTGCAGCCGCAAATCGCCCATGCCCCTGGTGGCGAAGTCGAGGTCGATTTCCCTGCCGTGGGTCAGAAAGTCGAAGGTGACGTCGTTGAAGGCGCGTTGCGCGAAGCGGAGCTTCTGCGCGTGCAACAACACGTCGGTATCGAGTGGCTGGAGCAGGTCGGGCACGTCGGCGTTGATCTGCAGCAGGTCGGCCTCCACGCCTACGATGGTGAACCGGTCGAGCTTGCCCAGCACCTTGGCCGCGGGGCCGCTCAAGGGCCCGTTGACCGAGATGCGCAGCACGCCGTTGCCGTTCAGGCCGCCGACCTCGATGTTCGCGAACGCCCGCAGCGTCTTGCCCACCTGGCTCAAGTCGGCGGCGGTGAGCGTGCCGAACGCGTTCACGGTCTTCGGGCTGGCCGTGCCCCGCACCCGCAAGGCCACGCCGGGGCTGGTCACCTCGAGTGAGCTCACCTTGGCCTCGCCCTTCTCGGCTGTCGCGGCGAGGTGGGCGGTGAGCAGGCGCTGGCCCCCCTTCGCATCCCAGGTGGCCTTCGCGTCGAGCTTGCCGGCCAGCGTGTCGGCCCGCCAATCCGTCAACGCACCGTTCGCCTCGAAGCCCAGGTCGCTGGGCAACGACGCGCCGACCAGCTCTTGCAGGTCGATGTCGTCGCCGCGGGCCACCAGGGTCTGCGCCGAGCGGGTCTTAAGGTCGTACTTTGCGTCGAGGGTGAAGCGCGCCTTGCCCGCGGAGAGCTGCAGCGCCGCCTGCTTCGGGCTGAGCGAACCCTTGCCGAACACCACGGGCTTGAGGGGCCAGCTGGGAACAAACGCGCCCACCTCACGCGGGGCGGCGACCAGTTCATCGACCGTGACGTGCAGCAAGGGCAGCTCGAGCTTCGCCTTCATCGAGGTGCCGCCGAGCGTCAGTGCGACGTCGTAGTGCTGGGGCCCCTCTTTGACGGAGCCACTCATCTTTGCGTGCAGGGTCTCTTCGAGCGGTGAGGTCAGCACGCTGCTCAGGTCGAGCTGACCGGTCACCTCCAGGGGCTCGAGCCGCACCTGCGCGTCACCCCGCGCGGTGAGCTTCGTCGCGGTGATGCGGCGGTCCTCTTGCTGCACGTCGACGAGCCCCTCACGCAGCTCGAGGCCCTCGACCTGAACGCGCCACTCGAGCGGCCCCGACGGTTTCTCCGGAAGCAGTGAAGGCGTGCTGGCGATGGCCCGCGAGAGGTTCCAGCCGCGCTCGTCTTCTTTGAGGAACAGCCGCGGTCGCTCCACCGTCACGTTCTTCAAGTTGACCCGTTGACCTGCGAGCGCCGGCAGATCGACGTCGGCTTCCAGCCGCTCCAGTGACGCGACGAGCTCGCCTTCGGGCGTGAAGAGCTCGAGGTGCGTGAGGATGAGGTGATCCGTGCCGCGCAGCTCGAGCTGCTCAGCCTCGAGCTTGCCCGCGAGCGCATCGTCGACCAACGCCAGCACCTTCTCTCGCAGCAGCGCCTTGCCCGCAGCGCTCTCGAGAAAGAGCGAGACGCCCCCGAAGAGCACGATGGGCACCAACGCGAGCACGAGCAGCACCACCACCAGCCGGCGGCGGCGTTTCTTCGCTGCGAGGGCGCGCGGATCCTCCACTTAGAAGGCCTCACCGATCGACAGGTGCGCGCTGCACAGGTTGTCGGGTGAACCTGCGTACGGCGAGGCCTGCGGGCCGCGGTCATACGGATCGTCGAATGGATTTCCTGAGCCCAGGCCGAAGAAGCAGCCCGGCGCGCTGCGGAAACTCGCGTTCGCGGGGTTGGTCACCTGCTGCGGCCCACCCAGCGGCATGCGGTACGCGAGGTCGACCCGAATGGGCCCCAGCGGCGTCTTGTACCGAACGCCGAACCCGACCGCGGTGTACAGCGATTGAGTCAGGTCCTGCCCCTGGCCCAGCGGCTTCTCCGCGACGATGCCCCAGTCGTTGAACAGCGCGATGATCCAGTTCTCGCTGACGGCCCAGCGCGCTTCGAAGGCCGCCTCGAACAGCCCCGCACCACCGATGGGCAGGGTGGTGCCGTCTTTGGGACATTCGTCAGGGCCCCGAAGTTTCGTCTTGTCGGGGCACGAGGGCAGGTCGTCACGCGTGAGCACGGCGATCTGCGGTGAAAGGCGCCGTTGCTGAAAACCGCGCATGCCTGCCCCCCCCGAGAAGTAACGCACCACGATGGGCGTGTCGTTTTCCGGCGCGAGCAACACGCCGAACTTCACCCGGCCTGCGAGGGTGAACTGTTTGTACTTCCCGAAGCTCACGTAACCGCGCGCCTCGGGCGTCACCTTGAAGAAGGGCCGCAGCCGCAGCGCCGACGAGATGCCACCGGCCGCGTCGAGCCCGAAGTA
>JAYVFP010000183.1:0-3941 GCA_043773025.1 Archangium sp. | reverse complement strand
CGCCTTCGTTGACGCTCACCGAGAGCACGCACGACTGCCCCACTGCTGCCGTGTTCGTGGACGAGAAGAACGCCTGCCTCAGGTTGAACGGCTCCTTCGGAAGATGCGCGAGCATCTTCGTGAGCGTCGCAGCGTCGTCAGTAACGGCGAGCCGGATGCCCGGCGGGAGAACGATGGGCGCAGTCATCGGGCACCTCCGCGTGCTGCGCTGCTCGTTGCGCTTGATGCGATGGGGGTCTGCGTGATGCGAGTCTGTTCAGACATGTTGTTGTTTCCTTTGAGTGTTTTGGACGGACCACGGTCAGGCCCTGAGGCAGGGAGAGCGTGGCGAGGTTGAGGTGCTGCCGCGTGCTTCGGTGCTGCCGCGTACTTCGGTGCTGCTGGCGCTCAGGCCGAACAAGCCGGAGCGAGGGCGTCGAGCCCGAGGGACAACTTGGTTCAGGTCATTGTGAAATCTCGCGGCACGCCTGGCAGACGAGTACCCGGCGCCCTTCTCGAATGAGGAGGGACGGTCGTGGTGCTCAGTGCGGCGAGCCTTCTAACGGCGAAGAAGGAAGGCTCGTTTATTCCGCGTTCCGCCAGGCAGGCGGGACTTCGTGGTGGTGGGTGCTACTGGCCGTTCTGGTGTGTCAGTTTGAGTTTGAGTTTGAGTTTGTGTTCAGCAGTTTGTTTGAGGCGACTGCGATCAAATGAGTAACTGGTTTGCAGGCCGCCGCGCAAGGGGCGCGACAGGTCTGCGAGATCTGGTGCGCGAGCACAGAAGGAACTTCAACCCGCAGCTGACGACCAAGCCGACCGACACCGGGAACACGCCCGGTGCCGGCCGCCGTCGTCTCGCCCTAGAAGTCGCGGAGCGCGTCGTTGAGGGACTGAGGAGCATGGCCCTCTTCGCCCGCCTCGTCACGGTGGTCTTCGTGGCGGCGCTTCATCTCCTCGAAGACGTCATCGGGGTCGCGTTCCGCTTCTTGATCGCCCTCTTCGTCTTCCTCGCCGGACTCGTCGTCATCGTCTTCCTCAGGGCCTTCTTCTTCGGGACCCTCGTGAATCGGCGCGGCGATGACCGCAGGCCTGTGCGCGAGCACCTCGCCAGTGCCTGCAGCCTCGAGCATCTGAACCACGGGCACAGGATTCGAGGCGATCAGAATTGGCGCGATCGCCTGCAGCGAATCGCGCATTTCGCGAAGCGCCTTGGCGTTGCCCATGCTCATCGCCGCGAGTGCGTCCTGGAGCTCGGCCGCGCGGTCAGCCGCGCTAGCTGCGCCTGCCCCCTTTTCCTCGCCCAGGCTCTTGATGCTGGCCGCCATTTTCGTGGCCGCATCGAGCGCCGCTTCACTTGCAGCGACGACCTGATCGAGAGGGCTGACCTTCGGCTTCTTCTGGGCCTCACGCTTCGGGCGTTCGCCGCTGACGGCGGCGCGCACCTGCCTGCTGCTCATGTCCTTCTCGCGAACGTCCTCGAGCATCACCTCGCGAGCCTTGGGGTCTTCGAGCTTCGCCACCTCGCTGAAGATCGCGAAGGTGATCGGGTTTCCCTTCTTCGTCTTCTTCTTCAGCCAGCGTTCGAACTCAGCCTGCGACCACCGTCCCGCGACTTTGGCTGCGTTGTAAAGCGTGTCCTTTTCGTAACCGGTCTCCTCCGCGAGGATCTTCACTGCCTTTGCACCCTGTTTGAGCCCGTAGGCGGCGAGGTCCTCCAATACCGTTTTGACTTCGAGCCCGAGCGCGTAGTGCCGCTCCGCCCAGCTACTTTCCACATCCCTCAGCTTTTTCACCCTGGCCACCACGCCCTTGAACCTCTCGTTCCCGAGCTCACTGGGTGCTGCAGTGGGATCGGCCGTAACCTTCGGAGACCGGGTGATGGCGGTCGTACGGGATTTCTTGATCTTGATACCCATGTGACTTCTCCAGGCCGCGGCCTCAACGAGGCGCGCGGATGGTGAGCAGTCCACGGTCAGCCCCTGATGGGATCGCGGGCAAGACGGTGGACAGAAATTGGGTGTTGCGCGGGAGCGCAAAGACGACGCTGGTTATGAACTGCCTGATTCAGCGTGCTTCGCGAACTTCGACTGCGCGGTGTTCAACTACGCGGTGCTGCTGGTGGCGGTCGGACCGCCCTCGCTCCGCCACCTGGGCGTGCAGGTTACTTCGGTGCTGCGGGTGCTGCTGGCGGGAACTGCGGGACTCACCGCCGTAGGAGATCAGTAGCAGGTTCGCTGGCAACAGCGCAGCAAACTCAGCCCGAGCCGGTGTCGGACCAGGCGATCAAGATCGGCAAGAGCCACTCAGCACGGTGACCGAGCGGCTCCTGCCGTCATGCTGTCACGGGCGCCTAAGCGGCCACGACCTCAGGGGCTTCCGGCGTGACGGCAGTCAGCGTGACGGCAGACAGCAAGCGCAGGGTGATGCGGCGCCCGGCGCGGTTGGTCTTGCCGTAGCTGGTGTCGATGTCCAGCTGCATGAGGACCGGCTCGATCTCGCGCAACCGCTTGCCCAGGGCCGCCGCGGTCTTCGGCAGCGCCTCGCGCTGAACCCCCTTCGCCCGCAGCAGCAGGAGCTCGAGCAAATCGGTCGCGGTGCCCTCGAACAGGCCCCGCTTCGCGCGCTTGGCGTCGTCGAGCAAGTCGGCGATGAGGCGCGCGACTCCGTCCGCCTCTGCGGCTGTCCACGACTGCGTCAACGTCTTCTGCTGATACGCAGCGTCGAAGTCCTCGGTGGTGTAGCCGAGAGCCAGCGCAGCGACCCGGCCGAGGCGGTGGTAGTCGGCCAAGCGCCCCAGATTGCCACCGTGCTCTTGCTTGTCCTTCTCGCGAATGACGTAGGACACGGCGTCGAGGATCGCGCCCGTGAAATGAGGCCGTTTCAGATCGAAGGCGGCGTTCAACTCCGTCATCGTCTTCCGGTCGCTGTCGAGAACGCGCTTGAGCTCGATCATCACCATGCGATCCACCAGGTCCGTCGCTTCGGTCGGCGGGTTGATGGCGGTGACGATCATCGGGCGCATGAACTCGAGCAAGATGACGTCCTCATCCGTGCGCAACTTGCGCTTGCTGAACGACCCGCCTGTGCATACCCGGCACAGCGCGTCGGCCTGGTTGCGCGTGAAGCGGGTGACGTTGTCGAAGCTCGGCACCGCGTGTTGATCGACTGCGAGCACCAGTTCTCTCTCGCTCGTCTGGATGGCCAAGCTGCGCGCCGTGGTCGGGTCGAACAGGTCGCGGAGCCAGTTCGCCGCCGAGGTCTTTGCCGAACCGGCGGGACCGTAGAGCAGAAGCAGGGGCCGGGGGATGCCGCGGAACAACGTCAGCACGGCGTAGACGAGCAGCAACATGAGGTCCGTTTGGCTCACGTTGATGAACTTCCCCAGTTCGCGCAGGTCACCGCCGCCCTTCGGTTCGGGGAGCGGGCGCATGTGCTCGGGCCGACGGAAGCGGTCGCCCTGGGGGTCGATGGTCCAGCCCTCAGCCGTGACCACAGCAGCACGGCCGTTCTCGTCCTTGAGGTCGAGAACAATGGAACCGTCGGGACGTGTGCCGAAGCGCGGCTCAAGGCGGTGAGTCTTGCCCTCAGTAACGGCGAGCGCCTCGAGCGCGCGCGTCGTGGCGCGCAACGCCTGCGGAGACGTGAAGGCCTGGCCGAACTCCTTCAGGTACTCGCCGGCGATCCACACCTCGAACGCGTTGGAGTTCAGGCGCACGCAGGGGCGCTCCTTCGTTGGCAGCCGCGCGTGCGGCACGCCGCGCTGGTCCATGAATCGCTCGAGCGGGGTCGCGATGACCATCAGCCCCGCCGTCTCGACCTCAACGACCGAAGCCATGGCTCACCTCCGTGTTGGTGAGCACGTCGACGGTCCGCGATCGGGCCCCGTTCTTCGCCACCGCGAGGTGGCCGAAGAGTGCACGCTGATGCCGAGTGAAATGGGCTTGAGGCCCGCCTTCGGGGGG
>JAYVFP010000182.1:0-11826 GCA_043773025.1 Archangium sp. | reverse complement strand
CGGATCATGCGGTGGGCACGCCCCGCACTCGCGTCGTGATCTGGCGGCCTCCGCACCAACACTTCCCGTGATCAGTTCGGGACGACAGCACTCAACTGACCGCGATCAGCCCGAGACGGAACACGCGTGGCGGAACGAGATTCACGTCGTCCAGCGGAAACAGTACGCGTGCAGCGGTGGACCTGAGGCTTTGGGTCGCGACGATCATGACCGGCTCGCTCAACAGCAAGGCCTACGCGGGAACGACGCCGCCGTGTGTTCTTCCCGAAATCGGCGCGACGGTGTGCATCGAGGTCGCCCAGGGGGAGCCGTTCGAGACGCTCGTGCGAGCCCGGGAAGGGCGAGCTTCGTCCGAGCAGCATCGAGTCGCTCGTCAACTCGCTCCTCGGCAAGCGCTTCACGAAGACGCAGCAGATGCAGTGGACTCACCGCGGCGTCCACCTGCTGCTCCAGACGCGAACGAGGGTCCTGAACGGAGAGCTCGAGGCGACGTTCCGCGAGTGGTACCCCGGGATGAAAGCAGCGAACGACGCGCAGCCCGCATCGCTACGCGAAGCCGCTTAGCCCCCGGTTTTCTATGCTCTCCTACTTGAGGCCACGAACGACACTCCATCCGAGGTTCATCAAGCGACTCATTGACTCGCCGGAAGTGCGCGTCCCGCGTCCGTGAGGCGGTGGAATGCGACCAGCTATCCGTCCTGAGGAACTATTTGACATGCGCGAGCTGGACCGATGCTGCGTAATCCGACGGAGTCACGCCGGCAGGCTGAACTACTTCTTCAGACGCATCCAGACCTCAGCGGCACGCGTCGCCACCCGAAGAAAGATAGTCACGAACGGCTTCATGGGGAGCTTCCGGTTCGCAGAGATTGCACTTAGCAACTGCCGAACGGCGATATTCGTGAAGTAGTCGTCCATCGGGCCGAGCACATCCGGGTTCATTAACGCCCCTACGCTGCCATCCGTCTTCAGGGCGCGGTGATCGACGTCCCTTAGGGCGTCGATGTAGGCGTCGCGCTGCTGCGCGATGAGGGCGGGCATAGTTGGCAAGCCTGGCAGCATCATCTGCATGTCGATGCAGAGCACCAGGTAAGCAATGGCCCGTGCAGTCCTACCGTTGCCCCCAGGGAAGGCATGAATCCAGTTGAGCCGCCAGAGCGCGAAGGCAGCTCGCGTCGTCACGAACGAGGTCTTCGAGTTGATGGCATCAAGGAGCTCGAGCACGTGGGGTTCGACCATCGATGCCGGCGGTGGTCGGTGCGCACTATCGGGCAACTCGACGCTGAACCGAGCGTCCCGAAAGTGCCCTCCGCAGGGGTAGATGCCCTCTACCGCCAGCTGCTGCAACTGCAGGACGTCACTGAGACGAATCGCCCTCTGCCCACGACCAACGACGTATTCAAGGTATTCAAGCTGTGCGAGCGCGTTCCGCGCCTCAAGTTCAGCCTTCCTCTCGGGGGCGCAGAGCAGTGGCGAGGCGGTCACGCGACGCTTGCGTCAGCAGCCTGCTCAACCATGGCCTTCGTCACCATTGGGTTCTCGATGACGGCCGTGCCGTATGCCCAGTCGATTCGCTGCTCACGACGATCGGTCTTTAGCACCTGCTTCGACTCAAGCTCGAGGACGACATGGCGAAGGAACTTGTAGAGCATGGGAGACAATTACCCGCCTCGGGGCCTGGGGGCAATTGAGCTGTCACAATTTGCGTGACGTGCCCGTCGTCGACCCACCGCGAACATGCGGGTAGAGGAGTCGTGACTCCCATGAGGCGTGGACGACGGATGATCATTCTCTCGTAGAAACGAGGGGTTAGCTTAATCCGCGTGAGCCGCTGACAGGCACCGTGGCTCACCGCTCTTGTTGGGGCGGGCGCGAGTACTTCGAAGCTCTGTCGCGCGTCACCGAGCGCTACGCGATCATCGGCGCCGCGCACGGGCTGTCGACCTCCTACCCGTCGATGTACTTCTCCGCACGAAGCCCATGCGGCCGACTACATCGAGCGCCTGCGTCGGTGCGACGGCACACGCTGAAAGTTTCTCGGAAACTCTTCGCAGTTTTGGCCCAGCTCCGAACCCCAACTCCAACAGGCTCACGACTAGTGTGGCGCATCAATGGAACCCAGCACGAACTCGCAGCCGAAGCCGCTTCGCGCAATCTGCCTCGATGGAGGAGGCTATCTCGGTCTGGCTACCGCGAGCTTTCTGGCCGAAGTGGAGCGGCACTTCCGCATCAAGATCTCGGAGGAGTTTGATCTCTTCTGCGGAACCAGCACTGGAGGAATCATCGCACTCGGGTTGGCACACGGGCTCTCCGGTGCGGAGATCGTCGAGCTCTACAAGCGGCTCGGAGAACAGGTCTTCAACAATCGCTTTCCGGGCTTGCGCACGCTTCGGGTCATTCGTGGGCTCTTCTTCGCGCGATACTCCAACAAGAAGCTGAAAGAAGCCCTGGACGCCACGTTCAAGGAGGCCACGCTGGGCGACATCAAGGCGAGAGGGAAGTTCGTCGTCGTGCCTTCGTTCTGCCTCACCACGGGACGCCCGAGGGTCTTCAAGACCGACCACAGCGCGGAGCTCACGCTCGACAGCGGGTATCGACTCCGCGACGTCGCACTCGCGACCTCCGCCGCGCCTACGTTTCTTCCGATTGTCACCATCATTTCGCCAACTTCTGGGGCACAGGAGCAGTTCGTCGACGGAGGCGTGTACGCCAACAATCCTGCGCTCCTCGCCCTTACGGAGGCGGTCGGGTACCTCGGGCGGCGCGCGTCTGATTTGCAGATTCTCTCAATCGCAACGCCGCGAGATCCTCGCAGTTCTGCCGAACGCACGCGGCCCCCCAGCTGGTTTGAGCGATTCCGACTCAGCCGCGGGATCTTCGGTTGGGGATCGAGTCTGGCGGAGTTGTTTATCGGGTCGACGATGAAGCTAACGCATTCGGCGGTTACCCGAGTGATGTTGGGTCTCGAGTCGGCTGGCGGAGTGGGTTGCTATGTCCGGGTCGACCTTCCGACGCACGAGCACCTGGGTATGGACGTGGCCAACCATGGCGCCACGCAGGACCTAATTTCGATCGGCTCCGGCGAAGCTTCGAAGAACACGTTTCGAGAACAGATGAATCGGTTTCTAGTCGCAAGGAGAACATAACTATGGCGAACATTCAGACGCAGTTCGAGAAGTTCCACGAAGCGATCCGCACCGACTACGAGACGAACGAGGAGCTCCGTGAGAAGCGGGACATCATCCTCGAAAAGATCGAGGCTTCCCTCTCCAGCGCGAAGCGGCCCTCCTTCGTCCGCATCATGCAAGGCAGCTACATCATGAGAACGGGCGTGATGCCCGTGGGTGACAAAGAGTACGACATCGACGTTGGCCTGAAGTTCAAGCTCAAAGATTCGGATTACACGGCTGGCATCGTTCGCAATTGGGTTCTCGAGGCCGTGAAGAACCACACGAATGACGTGAAGGCCAAGGGCCCGTGCGTTCGCGTCACTTACTCCGCCGGGTACCACGTTGATCTGGTCTCGTACGCCTGGTGGACGGATGGCAACGACACCGATCAGTTCCGACTCGCCCACGAAACCAAAGGATGGATCGCTGCCGATCCTCCGAAGCTCCTGGGCCACGTCGATGATGCTCAGGCCAATTTCGCGAACTCGGAGGGCGGCAGCCAGACTTCTCAACTCCGCCGTGTGGTTCGGTATCTGAAGCGTTGGGACGACGTGCAACAGCCCGACGAGAGTGAGGCAAAGCCGTCGGGACTGGCGTTCACTCTGTTTTGCATCGACCACCTCGTGAAGACCACGGGCTGGGATGGAAAGCCCGATGATCGCACGGCGATCCTGAACCTGGCGACTTTTGCGAGCATCCAGGCAAGGCTGCGCGCTCAGAAGCCGTCGCCTGAGTACGAGGACGTGTTCGCCAAGCTCAACGACGTCGATATGAAGGCGCTGATCGAGAGGTTCGGAAGGATGAAGACCGCTCTCGCCGCCGCGGGAAACGAGATCGATCCGACGAAGGCGTGCGGACTCCTCGTTCCGATCTTCGGCGATGCCTTCCCCGTGCCTCCTCCCGATCAAACCGGCAAGAAGACACAGGCTCCGGCGATCATTACATCGAGCAACTCTGCGTGATCTGGATTGACCCCATTGCCGCGTTCGCTGCGGCGGAGGATGAGTTGCGCGCACTCGGCTTCAAGCCCGGGACCGAGCCGCGAAGCTGGCGGGGGCGGCTTACGCCCGAGTACGACGACATTTGCCTCTCGGTCGTGCTCCCCCCCCGCTTTCCCTATGAGCTGCCCGAGGTTCTGGTCGAGCGCTCCACGCTGCCGCGGCAGATTGCTCACGTCGAACGGAACGGGAAGGTGTGCATCGCTTCTTCTGATGGCCTGCTCCTCGATGTGGGTCGCCCTCAGGCCCTCGTGAGAGACACTCTCAAGCGGGCGCGCAGCACACTCACAAAGGGACTCCGCGGTGAGAGCGACGAGGATCTATGGACAGAGTTCAGCGCCTATTGGGTTGACAAGAATGCGCGCGACGTCCTCTCGGTCTGTGAAGTGGAGGGGCCGTCCAGGGTCATTTCTTTCGGGCTGGTGGCAAGACGCGCTGCTTGGACGGCGTATGCCGTTGCTGATGGCACTGCTCAACTGAAGGCTTTGTCTAGGAGGATGGGCCTGACTCTCGATGGCATTGAGCCCGCGTGGTTCATCCGCCTTCGGGCGCCGATATTGCCCCCTCTGTTTGACGAACGGACAGATCTTCGGCGCATCACCGAGTTCATTCGCGAAGGAGTCGGCACCGAGCAATTTCAGGAGATCCAGCGCACGACCTACAGAGGCCAAGAGAGACCGACCTTCGTGTTCTCCTTCTCCATTCCGAATGGTCGCGGCAACGCTCTCTTTGGGTGGCGCCTTGACAAAGCACTTCCGTCAAACGGATACCGCTCGGGTCGAGTGCCACTCGGCCTCGCGATCGGCAGAAGCGGGCTCTCTGGTGGCCAGCGGCTGAGCATTCAGCGTGCCGACCCGCAGTTCCTGAGCGCGCGCACCGGAAGCGTGCTGACCCACGAAAGCAAGAGAGTTGCGATCGTCGGATGCGGAGCAGTGGGTGGCTACCTCGCGCACTGCCTCGCCGATAGTGGAGTCAGCAAGCTCACGCTGATCGACCACGACACGCTTCGATCCGAGAACGCAATGCGACATGTACTGGGCCTCGAGCACGTCGGAAGCACCAAGGTCGTTGCCATGAAGCGGGTCCTCCAGGCACGACTGCCTCACCTCGAGATCGAGGCGATCGACGAAACGGCAGAGCGCGTCGTGGGCCGACCGCCGAATCTGCTACTTCGTCACGACCTGATCATCTTCGCGACCGGCAATCACGTGCTCGAACTCGGGCTGATCGAGGGACTCCGTAAGCAGAAGCGCATTGTGCACACCTGGGTGGAGGCTCATGGCGTCGGTGGGCACGTGCTCGTTGATGGGGGAGACGCAGGAGGGTGCCTTAGCTGTCTGCTGGTAGAGGACGAAGTACATGGTCTTCGCTCCCCCGCCTCGTTCTTCGAGCCAGGCCAGGACTTTTCTCAGAGCATGGGAGGGTGTGCCGGCACGTTCACGCCCTTCGGTTCGATGGACGCACAGCGCGCTGCAATCGAGGCGGCGCGCGTCGCGCTGCGTGTGCTGTCCGGAGAAGTCCGTTCGTCGGTCTTGGTAAGTTGGTTCGAAGGGGGCGGAGCGGCTCATCGCAGTGGCCTGCGCCTATCCCAGCGCGCATCGCTCTTCTTGCCCGGCCAGCGTGCAGAGGTCACTTCGCACGCGGGCTGTCCCAGGTGCGCTCTTTGACGGCGTACACCTTCCTCAGGCCTTACCGTGGCCGCGTGAACATAGGAGACGGAGCGGTGAGGGTGCTGCACCGGTATCGTCAGCTGCGCTCGCGCACTCGTGAAGCAGGTGGAGTTCTCCTCGGCCGGCTCATCGTTGACTCTGACGATGTGGTCGTCGATCTGGCGGGTGCGCCAGCGAGACAAGACTTCCGCTCGCGCTTCAGTTTCTTCCGGAAAGCACGGCCCGCGCAGGCGACCGTGGATGAGGAGTGGGCAGCCTCAAGCGGAGCCGTGAACTATCTGGGCGACTGGCACACCCACCCCGAGGACCATCCGGTGCCCTCTCAGACGGACCTCCGCAACTGGCAGGCGATCGTCTCTTCGGCCGCATTCGAGCAGGACTTTCTTCTGTTTCTGATCGTCGGGCGTGTTTCGCTCCGCCTATGGGAGCTTGCGCGACCCAGGATGCTGACGTTGGAGTTGCAAGCTCTGGTCACGGCGACGGATGAATGATGGAGGGGATCACCCAAGCGCGCTGGCATTGGGTGACGCATCTGTCAGGCCACAGCATCGCCCGGTTCTGATGCGGGCGCTCTGAAACTGATCCACTCCAAGTGGAAGACTTCCAGACTGCCGCTTCTGTTCTGTTGTTCTCGACACATGCGACTGCGGGACGGAGCGAAGGACATCGAGGCAGCGCATCCGGCCGCGAAGCTCAAGCAGTAACGGCTATGCGCAGCTACTTCGCAACCGACACGTCGAAGTTCCCGTCGCCCTTCGTGGTCATCGTGACGTCGCCATCGCGCGCGGTGGAAAAGAGGGTGTCACTAACGGACATTTCCTCCCAGTACCTGTCAGTTAGGTCGTTGCGATCGCAGCTCTTGAGGTCGTCCCTAAAGACCCAGAGCCTGCGTGTCATCGTCCCGTTGGTTGCGCCGGAGAGTCTCTGGACGGCGGTCCTATTCGGATGGCAGATGCCCTTGTTTAAGCCCTCCCGGGGCTTGCCTGAGGAGATCACGACATATTTCGGTGTGAGAGCGGTCAAGAGGCCGTCCGTCGACGAGGTCTTCGAGCCGTGGTGAGGGGCTTGGAGCACGGTCACCGCCTTGAGGCCTGGGAACGAGGCCTCCTCGTGCGTCTCGGAGTCGCCCAAGAAGATCACTGAGGAGTTGCAGTAGTCGATGCGAAGCCCAATCGAGCAATCGTTGGGCTCGTCGTCGCAATTCGACCAAGCGTTGGGAACGACCGCAGAGAGAGTGATCGGTGACGCCACGCTTAGTGGAACTTGAGAATTGCTGGGGTCGACAACCACCATCGGAGTGCCAGCATCCTGCGCGGCGGTCTTCATGTTCCTGACTTGGTCCTTGCCGGTGCTGGTGCCGTTGTGCACGACGACGCCGACGGAGTAGCGGGCGAGGACTTCCTTGATGCGCCCGAGGTGATCCGCGTGCTGGTGCGTGATCCACACCATGGAGATCTTCTTCGTGCTCAAGAGTGAGTCGAGTTGCCCGCGCAGGTGCTCATAGGCGTCAGCCGATCCAGGGCGGCTTTCACCGGTATCCACAAGAATCGTCTGGCCGTCCGGCAGCTCGACCAACACCGCGAGCGCCTGCTCCACGTCGAAGAAGTGCACTTTCATCTTCGCGGAGCCGTTGCAGGTCAGGGCGGCATCCAACTCTGGGTTTGCCTTCGCGAGCTGGGGCTCCCTCTGTGGGACGTCAGGCTTCGGCGCGGGCTCGGCGGTCTCGATCTTCTCGCCAGGCTTGCTCGCGGACGTCGTCGCGCAGCCGGAGAGGACCGCGAAGACCGCAAGGAGCAGGACTCGGGGATTGGACATTGCCAGACCACAGCACAATGTCCGCGCAGCTCACGCACGAACTGGCGGTCAGAGTCGCAACGAGCCGGCCTCGCGCGATTCTCCGAGCTAGAGCGAGGACTTGAGTGGTCTCCGCTAGGCCGCTGTCACTGACCTCTCTGTTCAGCGACGGCCCTGGCGTGCATCACTTCGGGAATGACGACAGGAACCACAGCGACGTACTCGGCACGAGTTGGGGCGAACGCCTTGTTCGGCGTGGTCGGGGAGGGCGAGCTCGTCGTCCACGCGAATGCGTTCCTCGCGACGGTCACGCAGCGGGGCTTCTCGCCGCGGACGGTGCGCGCCTACGCGCACGATCTCGTCGTCTTCTTCCGCTGGATCGCCACGACGCCCTACCAGCTCGCCGACATCGGTGAGCGCGGGCTCCTCGAGTACGTCGGCGTGCAGCGGCAGGCGGAAGCGCAGCCCCGATCGATCAACCGACGGCTCTCGAGCTGCAAGCTCCTCATCCGGTTTGTGAGCGGCAAAGAGCCTGAGCGGGCGAACTCCGCCGCGCACTACTG
Organism: Archangium sp.; assembly: GCA_043773025.1. Lineage (GTDB taxonomy): Bacteria > Myxococcota > Myxococcia > Myxococcales > Myxococcaceae > Archangium_A. Next base: position 3,631 of record JAYVFP010000182.1, on the reverse strand, counting down.
GGTCCTGGCCGGGACAAGAACCGGTTTGCGACGGCGAGGTGCGGGTTGGAGTCGCCATTGAAGTCGCCGGTAGTGACCCCCCTCGGAGTAGACCCTGCTGGATAGGCTACTGCAGGGAAGAACGTGCCGTTGCCCAGGAGCACGCTGAGGTTGTTGCTGCCGGAGTTTGCGAGAGCGTTGATCGCTCGCGGCCTGCAGAGCCTTCGCCGCACTCGCAATGCGCAATCGTCTTGATTGAAAGCCTCGCCCTGCGCAGGATGTGACAGTCATCTCGTTTCGGCCGCAGCCTCTGGAGAACACTTGCCACGTCTTATTCTCACTATATCGGCGGCCGCGCTGCTGAACTGTTCAGCGCTTAGGCACAAGCCTGACGTCGATATTGCCTGCGATGGATTAAGCGCTGTCGGTATCGCGTACCACCAGTCCTTGAGTGATGAGCTTCGATCAACGCCGGTCGCGACGGCCAAGCTGGACCTCTACCCAGCAGGCACGCTGTCGCGGATCGCGGTCACCTCTGCGCGAAACGAGTCGAGCATCGACCTGCAGGAGTCCTTTGGTTACGCGCGGCCTGGCCTGCCACTAATGACGCGTGACGACGGCACAAACGAGTACCGCCTTTTCCTCATTCCTCCTCGCGCGAGCGGGAATGCGCTAGGGCAGTGGGGCGAAGACCCGGATGATCCGAACAAGACCGAAGACTATCCCGCGTTCATCGCAGTCCCTGAAAACACGTTCGACAATGGTACCTGCGACATGCGAACGACCTCGTTCGTGATCGCAGCTGTCGAGATCAAGTCCTTCCAAACGCTCCCGCAGTTCGTCGTGCCGCTGGATGCGTTAGTGGCGCTCGTCAATCGTTTCTATGTCGACAAGCGCTCTTCGGACGCCGCGTATCTCAGCGAAAGACTCAGTCAGGCAAATTTGGTTAACGAGGCCCTCTGGCGCGGGTGGGTACGGCTTCGCGTGACGCAGCGGGATCGCTGGGTGTGGGAGCAGATGCCGCAGAATTCCGAGGAGGTGTCCTCCGACGATGCGCTCGGATTTCGCATTGAGGTTCCCTTCGCTCCCTCTACCGTGGCACCCCTTCGAGAACTGCTGTTCGCCGACATCCATCGCGAACTGGAGCACATCGCGGAGGGATGGTTCTCGAAGATCGGGGGCTACAGCGCGCAACTCGCGGCGATGGGCGCGGAGATGTCGCAGCTTGAGCAGCGTATTACTGAACGGAGGCTTACCGCCGCAGAGTACCAAGCCAGCGTTCAGCGGCACGTGACAGACGTGAAGCACGCTGAAGAGGCGCTGGCCGCATTGCGGACGTCCATGGCGGAACAGCGTGGGTGGTTTCTCACCGATCTCGAAGCCGAGATGTACCTCGACGCGCTCCGCTCATCGCTCGACGTGCTTGTGTCCAACTTCAACAAGCTGACATCTGCGTACACAAACGCGACGCGCATAGCGACTACGAGCACGCTTGACCCGCAGCTCTTTCTTGCTGGCGCGCCGATCGCTGTGGGTGGCGAGGTCCGGGACCCAGTCCAAAACTCGTTCTCGAGCACCGAAGCAAACTTCGGTGCTCCGTTGACCACCAGCACGGTTGCGTTCGCCCGAACGGAGGGAACCGGCTACGTGATCGTTCTGCGGGGTCTCATCAACATCACACAAACGATGAATAGCGCTTCAGGCCACTTTGAACGGCTTGTCAGAAACCAAGAGTCGTGTTCGAAGAAGATCAGGTCCATCAGGACGAACGTACGAGAGGATGTGCGCCCCGATACGTTCGAGCGTCACGCGGAAGCGGAACTGGAGAGCCGCACATGTTGGTCCTGGCGCGGGGTCCGCGGTTGGACTCGAAACTTTCGCGCCACGGCGCGTGCGCGTGTCTACGCCAAGCTGCGACAAACTGCAGATGGTGATCTCGCCGTGCGCTACGGCTGGAAGGCCAGCGTTCGGGTGCTGATTGTTCACTTCGGCGACGGCGAGGAATGGTCGCTGGGCAGCGTCCGGGGACTAATCACGCGTCAGGACATCGCGGCCGCTGCGGCGAAATACGGCTTGCGAATCTCCGAAGCTGGCTTCGTCAAAGACCGACAGAACGATGCCTACCTTGCGGTCTCCCTTGAAACCAAACCGCTCTCTGCTGATGAGGCAGCGATCGCGCTGGCGCTTCTCGGTTCTCTTTAGGAGTTCATGATGAGACGACTGCAGACTGGTGGACTAATTTTCATTCTCACGGCATCGGCCGGATGTGAGCCCAGTTCGGGGATGAGGCGCCACCCAACGGCAACGCCTGTCCGCGTGAAGGTCGGTACTTCCCCCGAATGCCGGTGCGCGGACAGCCAGTACGTCTCTGTCGAGGCGCAAGCAGGTACCCGATACACGTATACCGCGCTGGAGCGCAGCCTCTATGCGCCTGCGAGTGAGATCCGGGTTTCGAGACCCGTCCAAGGTGACGTCAGCCGAGGACTTGGCTGCACAATCGACCGCTCGCCGGACGATCCCACTCGATGCACGGTAATTCGAACGTTCAACGTCGGCGGTGTCATGTACCCCAACGATCTGGAAACTCTTTCAAGAGAACGTGTACTTGCGATCGTCGCTGGCCGCCTCCATGACGCCAGTGGCGGGAACCAAGGGGCAGGGCACTGCGCCGCTCGGTGCAAAGCAGCCGGAGGAGACTGTCCAACCTACGACGGGAGAACGAGCGGCGATGTCGAACTCGGGCCGAGGATTGCTCAACTCGTAGCGACGTTCGACCCCAACACGACGGTCGGTATTGGCCGCATCATGGAGCTGACCTCCAGCGGCAAGAACGAATGCGGTCGCACCGACATCGCGGGCAACGGCGGAGTACACTCGAACGCGGGCTCGCGCTGCGCGATCCAGTCGTCGTTGGGCCCACTCGGTTCCATCGCCATTGCAATTCCAGACGCGCTCCAGTTCCGGCTTGAGAAGCACGCGGTCAATCGCTTCACGATGCTGTTCGATAAGGCGGCAGGGGCGCCAAGGCTCGAACTCTCAGGCGGCAGTTTGCCCAGCGCGTACAATGGCCCGGTGAACCGCGTCGACTACATCGACGGGCTCTATGCGGTCGAGGTCAATGGCAAATGCCTCGGTCTCCTCTCGAAAACTGGGGTGTGAGTCAACGGGCCGCATCGTCGATTTCGCATACACCGTGAGCGATCAAACGCGGCTCGGTGCGTGGCCGACCTACTGCGGTGGAGGGCGAGTCCCAACGAAGATTCCGACATGCGGATCTTCTACCGCCACTTGGCCGGGCCATGGCTCGAGGCCAGTGCCAAGTCCGACCTCAGCAAGTGCGGCCCGCAGATCGGCTGCATGCTGTCGGTACTGGTCACCATCGAACACCACCACGACGCCGACGCCAGATATGTAGGGGACGTTGGACATCACTGTGCGCCATCGAGCGTTCTTGAATACGGCATCAAGTTGATCACCGAGGAGGTGTGCTTCGCCGTCTTGGACGACCAAGAACGTGACCTCGCGGTAATGCAGTCGTCCGAGGCGCTCGACCCCGCGCCCGAGTTGCTCGCTACGAAGCCGAAGCAGCTCTGGAGTTGGGACATCACCAAGCTGCTCGGGCCCGAGAAGTGGTCGTACTTCTACCTCTACG
>JAYVFP010000181.1:0-37373 GCA_043773025.1 Archangium sp. | reverse complement strand
CCGCAAGCGGCTGCGGTGCTGCCTGGCTGGCAGGCGCCGTTGAAGCAGCAGCCAGTGCAGTTCGACGCGTTGCAGGTGACCGCGGAGCCACCACCTGTTCCGCCTCCAGAGCCATTCCCACCACCGCCGAATCCACCCCCCCCGTTGCCGCCGCCGGTTCCAGGACCAACACCCTCTCCGCACGCCGTGAACAGCAGAAGAAGCGGCACCAAAACCACGCCCATATTCGTCATGTGTAGATCTCCCAGATCAACGCCCTTGCGAAGCGCAACGGCAAGCGGTTCTACCAAGAGCCCAGCGAGGACGACTGCGAATTGAGCTCAGGGCGCGCAGGCAAGTCCTGGGGGCGTCGCGAAGGGCTGTGCACCGTGCTCGCCCAGCAAACGCGCCGCTACTTCGGATTGCTTGGCTTCGCCGCTTGCACGAAGGCGAGTACCAGACTCGTGTCGATGCTCACTTTCACGCGAGCCGCGGGCACCGGTGTGCCGTTGCGCCCCCGTCGCCTGTAGGTCTGAACTTTCGGCGGTAGCTGTTGACTGGATCCCCGCCTCCACCGAACGTCTGCCTATGACGTCCGCAGGCGCTTCCCGCTCATCACAGGTCGACGCAATAGCTCCGGGAAAGCCTGCTTCCCAGACGAGCATCAGGTCATCGATCGAGAAGCTCCGCGCTCAGTGTCGAGCGGCCGCCGAGGCCCAACCACCTACTCTCCAACTCGATCACGCGCGCGCTCTCATCGGCCACGCGATGGGTGCATGGTGGCGCAAGACGCAGGTGAACGCTCGCCTTCGCGCCCTGCCTCAGGCTCTCCGCAAGCTTCCAGACGACAGCATTCTTCTCGCGGAGCGACTGGCGGAGCTCGCCGCCACTCTCCCCTTGGACGAGGCAGGCTTCCTCTTGGGCCGGAGCTACTCGACCACGCTCCCATCGGAGTTCCGGTCGGCAAACGGCGTTTTCTACACGCCTCCACCGGTTGTCGAGCGTCTCCTCGACAACGCTGAGCAGGCTGGGCTCGACTGGTCACGACACTCCGTTCTCGACCCTGCCTGCGGAGGTGGCGCCTTCATCGCGCCTGTTGCGCGCAGAATGCTGCGCGCGCTCGTTCGAGCAGGTGCGGATCCACGAGTGGCAGCCCGAAGCGTGGCGGCACGCCTTCGCGGCTACGAGATTGACCCCTTCTCCGCCTGGCTCACAGGCTGCCTGACCGATGCGACCGTCACGGCCGAGCTCGGCGAGCTGCCCAAGGGGCTCGACGGCATCATCGACGTCGGTGACACGCTCCAGCGGGACCTGACTGCGCCGCTCTTCGACCTGGTCATTGGAAATCCACCCTACGGCCGCCTACGACTCCCGCCCAAGTCCCGCACGAAGTTCGAGCGGAGCCTCTTTGGACACGCGAACCTCTACGGGGTCTTTCTCGATTTCGCAGCGCACGTTGCGAAGCCCGAGTCGGGTGTCATCGCCTTCGTCACTCCCACTGGCTTCCTCTGCGGCGAGTACTTCAAGAACCTCCGCAGTCTCCTCGGCCGAGACGCTCCTCCGCTGATGTTGGACTTCGTCTCAGAACGCGAGGGCGTCTTTGACGACGTCCTTCAGGAGACGCTGCTCGCGGTCTTCCGCAAGGGCGCGAAGGGCAATGCGCGCGTACACTTCGTGAGTGCAGACGACGCCGGTGGTGTCGTCGCCAGCGCTGGTGGCACTTTCGAACTGCCCTCTCCCTTGGACATTCCGTGGATCGTCCCTCGCTCGCCAGAGTCCAAGGGACTGGCAAAGCGCCTTCGGTCGCTTCCCACTCGTCTCTCAGACTGGGGCTATCGGGTGGCCACGGGGCCGCTCGTCTGGAACCGATTCAAAGACCGCCTCCGCGACGAGAAGATCCGCGGCGCGGTTCCTCTGCTGTGGGCGGAGTCCGTGTCGCCAGACGGTCAATTCGAGTTTCGGGCTGCTCGAAGGAACCACTCTCCGTACTTCGTGGTGCACGCCGAAGAGGAACACCTCCTCGTTCGAAAGACCTGTGTGCTGCTTCAACGGACGACCGCGAAGGAGCAGAGCCGGCGGTTGATCGCCGCGCAGCTCCCGCAGCGCTTCATCGACGACGCCGGCGGCGCCGTCACGGTCGAGAACCACCTCAACATGCTGCTTCCTACCGTTGCGACGCCTTCGGTCACCCCGACTGCGCTCGCAGCGTTCCTCAACTCCGAGGCGGCCGACAACGCGTTCCGCTGCATCAGCGGAACAGTCGCGGTCTCGGCCTACGAACTCGAGTCGCTTCCCCTTCCCACGGTGAAGGAGCTCGCGTTCCTCGAGAAAGCCATCGCCCGCGGGCAATCAACCGCCACCATCAAGGCTGCCTGTAACTCTCTCTACGCCGTCGACTGATCCATGCCCCCTGCTCCAATGCCGTCACTGGTTACCTGGGTCGAGGTGCAGTCGCGCCTCGAGATGCTGTTTCCGCAAGCGACTCCCAATCGCAATTGGCTCACTCGCGACATCGCCGCGAAGACGGTCTTCGTCATGCTCTACGTCGGAGCCACCGAGACTCGAGCCTCTCTTGCTCAGCCCAAACACATCTACAAGATGACAGACAAGCAGGCGGAGCTGACCTCGCAGGAGCAGCGCTTCGCGTACGTCGCCTTCGTTCGCGCGCCGGGGTACTCGCCGAACGGAACGACATGGTTCGCCGACAACACACGCGAGCCAATTCGTGACGAGACCCTGAAGGAGGGACTGATCCGCGTCGGCGCCGTCGGCTTCGACGCGACCGTTCCCACCACGTCAAGCAAGCCGCGGTACTTCCTCAAGGCCGACTTCGCCGCTCTCTTCGATCCTGCGCTTATTGGCGACGCGCTCGAGGCCGCCATCGCGAAGTGGCGCACGAAGCACCTCACTGCGGCCGAGCTCAGGCGCACCCTCATCGTGGCGGCGGCTGACGCAGCTGACGCCCAGGTGAGCGTGAAGCTGCCCGGGCCTGGCGGTGGCACGAGGACCCTTGAGCCCGGTCCTACTCAGGTGATCGCCAAGAAGTTCGTCGAGGACTTCCTTCCCCGCTTCTTCAATCGCGCCCACGTCATTTTTCTCAGCCAGAGCGGTCAGAAGGTTGTCCACGCGGACGAGAAATTCGCGAAGGAACTCGGCCTCGACATCAACGCAGGCAAGCTGCTTCCCGATCTCATCCTTGCCGAGACAGAGCCACGACTCGTCCTCGTCTTCGTGGAATTTGTCGCCTCCGATGGGCCCATCAACGAGAAGCGCAAAGAGGAGCTCCTCCAGCTTGCGAGCAACACCAAGCTCCCCAAGTCGGACCTAGCCTTCATCACCGCGTTCCTCGATCGAAGCAGCCCGCCCTTCAAGTCGCGCTTCGCCGAACTCGCCTGGAACTCGTTCGCTTGGTGCGCCGGCGAACCGGAACGCCTCATCGCTCTTTTCGACCAGCGCGAGCCTCCCGACCTCAAGCTCGATGGAGTCCTGAAGCTGATGAATCCGCCGGCCGAAGAGTGAGCATGAAGTCCGGTACCCTTCTCGATGAACAAGTCGCCCCGGACGCTGTTGGCTGAGTCGGCCTCGCGAGCCGGGCCCAGACCGCCAGCGGTCTCGAATTCACTTCAAGCGGCCCGCTGCTCCGAGCACTGGACCTTGAGCCTCGCGGCGGCGAACCACTCGTCCACCGCACGCCAGCAGTCGGCCGTCGAGATCGCGTGTCGGGCGAGACGAAACTGCGGCGACGCATGAAAGCTGCGGCCGTGTTCGGAACAGAACCAGTGCACTCGAGCCAGGTGAGCGGAGGTCTGCTGGAGATCGACGGCGGCACCACACACTTCGCAGCGACGGTTGCGCATGGCGAACGTTCTACTTGGGAGGACTGACACTCGCGGCCGGCACCCGGGTTGCGACCTAGCTGCTCATCGTTGAGCCTTCTGCATGTCGACCAACACCTGGCCGAGAGCGTTCTCCTTCTCCGCGAGCAGCTGGCAGTCCCCCGCGTCGAGCAGAATAGTTCCGCCGCCGAACTCCAGCTCGAGGCACTTCGCAGCCCGGCCACGGGCTGGTTCGAGGGAGAATCTCCACGAAGCGTGACTGTCGACGATTCGCAGCTCGATCGGTCCGTCGGCGCTCGCGAGGACCTCCGTCCAGGGCGGTGCTTTCGGTGGCGCCGCGAGCCTCAAGTCGCCCGCGCGTTCGGCAGGCGACCGAGCAGCTCGAAACCCACGAGCGCGGTCTTCGGGACGGAGGTCGCTGGGCTGGATCAGCGCTCACAGGAGCTTCTTGGTGTCATTCTTGGGCGGTGTCTTCACGGGAATTTGTTGCCGGAGCTGAGCCAGTTGGTGAGCGCCTTGAGGTGCTCGGAATCCCAGACGCTCGCGGCCTCCATGACGTCGAAGCGCTTCGCGGCTTCGGGCGCCTCGAGGCCTTCCTTCCGCGCCTCGGCAACCCAATCGGTGTCGGGGTTCCAGACCGACAGCACGAGACGCGCAGCGAGCAATTCGCCGTGGCTCAGGCCCGTGCTGCAAGTCCACCGAAGAAACGTGGTCGCGTTCCAGGGCGAGACAGGTGCGCGCTTCTTCTGAAGCGAGGGCAGCTGCTGAACCAGAGTGTCAAAGGGCATGGTCGGTTCCTGCGGGTGCAACGTGTGGAGCAATCAACTCGGGTGGAAACAACGACCTCTGAAAGCAACCTACTCGACGCCACCGACACCATTCAGTACGAGGATGTTCGAGGTTGTTCGAGGTTGCGCCGGTCTCATTCCCCCCGGCGGCGCAACTTCTTCACTCGACACCGAAGCTCGGCTATCCCGGCTGCACATGGCGCCCTTCTCAGCGGTGAAGATTTTCAGCTCGACCCTGGCACGCGACCGGGAGTTCCTGGGCGAGCGCATCACCCAATGGCTGAAGGCGCATCCTGAGCTCACGCCTGTCGAGACCGCGGTCACACAGAGCAGCGACAACGAGTTTCACTGCTTCACGGTGACGCTCTTTCTCCAGGGCGATGCCACCAAGCTGCTCGGTGAGCCAGCGCCCTCCCCTGTTCCTCGGCCGGCGCCTCGCACGGTTGCTCCGACACCACGCTGACTACGGAGTCGCGGAAGGGAACTCACGCACGCGCAGCTCGAGCGGCCACTCGGCCATGTTGCCGCCGTGCGGATCGCTGAGCTCCATACCGACTGGCCGACTCCCCATCTGCTTGACGAAGGGCGCCACACCCGCTGCCCGCGCTGCAGCGACGACGTCGGATGCCCACGAAGGCTCGAACACCCTCGCCTTCTTCCCTGACTCGCCTCCGACGATGACCCAGTGCACGCCGACGAGCTCATGCCGCCGCAAATCGATGCGCTCGAGCAACGGCTCCATCGACAAGAAGCGCACCGCGGCCGGAGTCTGCACCAGGTGAGGGATGCGCTCAGCAGCGCGTTCCTCGTCTTCCACCGTCGTACCGAGCCACACGTTCGTTGGTGACTCTCCCTCGAGCCAGGCCTTGAGCCATTCGATTGTCTCGGCGGACACCGTCGCCCTACCCTTCGCCTCGAGCGCCGCCCGGAGCATCGGCACCACGTTTTGTGGACGCTTCGTCAGGAGCTGCCACGTCAGCGCCGGCGTGAGTCTGATGAGTTCGAACAACTCCAGCCGCCAAAGGTCCAGGTCGAAGCAAGTGTTCGCCTCGAACACGTCGGCAAGGGACGCGGCGAAGACCTTCGCCGTCTCCCCGTTCACGACCGCTGCGTCATTCCAGGCCAGAGGCTTCCGCCAGTAGGTCGCCGTCGTGCGCGTGCGAGGCGCGCTGACGCCCCAGCGGAGCGCCTTCTCGCCTTCCTGCCTCTGCGAGATGGGCACTCCACCGACGCGTCGATCGAAGGCCTCGGCGTAGCAGTTCGCGCAGCCAGGGCTGACCTTCACGCACCCAACCCACGGGTTGAAGCTGTGGCTGGTCCACTCGATGCCCGAGTTCTCACCCACCGCACACCTCACGAATGCCTTGAGCCCACCCCTGAGAGGGACGCTGTTGAAGGCGAGGTGCGGCCCTCGGCACCTGCGTCTGCGGCTTCTCAAGATTCCCCTTCACCTCGAGCCAGGAGCGCATCGCGCGAGCCATCGCAGCGGTGCCCACGTCACGGATGAGGCACCGGAGCTCCACCTCAGCCTGCGCCTGCGGCGCCGTGCGGATAGTTCGGAAGGCTGCGTCGAACCACGCCTGGTCGTGCACCACCGTCTTCTTCTCAGCCATGGTCAGTCTCCAATCCGTAGGTGGGTTGTCTGTTCGCCGGCGTCAGTCGCCGAGCTCCGAGTGCTGCCTGCAGACGCTGTTGAGCTGCCACGAGCGCCTCTGTTGCGTATTGAATGGCTGCCGCCGCTTCCCGGCCCTCGACGTCGTCTGCGCCCGCGAGGCCGCGGCCTGCCTCGGCCAGAGCCTCCGACGTCTTGCGGATCGCCAGGTTCGCGCGCGCAACGGCGGAGAAGCGTTCCCTGAAGGCGTCCCAGCGGTTCATGCGCTCACCCGCCTCGCCTGCTTGAACTCGATGTCCTCGGCCGCAGCCAAGAGCCAGGCGTCAACGGCCTTCCAGCAGTCGACGGTCGAACGCGCTCGTCGGGCAATCGCAAAGTACGCGGAGGAGTGGAATTGCCGCCCGTGGGCAGTGCAGAAGAACATCACCCGCGCCAGGTGAGCAGAGGTCTGCTCGCCGTCCGCCATGCCTCCACACACGACGCACCGCCTCTCACGCATGCGCATGGGAGGAGCCTCCAAACCGCCACCGACAACGAATGCCTCGCACATGGAAAATCCCCTGGAAAAGGAACCCCTAAAAGAGAGGGCACCCCCAGCGGGCGGCCCCCCTTCAGAAAGAAGAGGGGAGCCGAACGCGAAGCAAAAGCAGTCAGCGGAGCCGCGGCGAGTGAGGTGCCGGCTGCCGTCTAGACGCATCGTCGCGTGACACCTGCGGAGAGCGCAGCGTGCGGCTTCACCGCCGAAGCAAGGTGGCGCGTGCGATGCGTCAGGCTGCCGAACCGCGCCTCACTCGCCGCGGCGAACCCGCATGGCAGTTCTGCGCTGGCCAGCCGCGAGGCGAGCGACGCTTCAGCCATCGTGACGACGTCGAGGTGCAACGCACCGTGCGCGAAGCGTCGACGCCGGCGCGATGGGTGAGGCGCTCAAGTGCGGAGCGCTGGACTGCGCATCGTCGGACGCAGGCCGACAAGGCAACGGCTTCTGAGAGGCCTTCGGGCGCCCGAAGGGCGCACCATGCGTTGGTCTGCCTTCACGCGATGGTGCTCTTGAAAAGAGAAGGTGACTGAGCTGTTTGGGCCCGAGGTGAGGGATTTCAAGACTGGCGCCAGCTCCGCGTGACTGGCATCACCTCGTACGTGGCCAGAAAGAAGCTCAGCACGACGGTCTACCTGACGGTGGAGCAAGACCTGGCGCTGAAGGAGCTCAGCGCGAGGACCAAGGTGCCGGCGGCCGAGTACATCCGGCAGGGCGTCGACCTCATTCTCGAGAAACACCGCGAGGAGATTTCGGGGCAAGCCGAGCTGCCACTCTGACGGCAGAGCGCCGTCACCACTCGAAGACGGGGAGCTCTTCGACCAGCGGCCCATCAGAGTCAAAGCGGATGAAGACGCAGTTCTCGCGGAGAGCGAGCGCGACCGCAGCAGTGAGCGTCGGTGCCGATTTCGAGTCGATGTCGCGACCGGTGTACAGGAGCCACCCGTCTTCGCCGCTCATCGACGAGTGGTGCTCGAGCTGATCGAGCTCCGTCGGCTTGAGGTGTGCGGTGGAGAGCATGAGGGTGCGGTGGATTTCGAAGGACATGTTGTTTCCTGGAGTGGGAGGCGGACGGTCCCGCCTCGCGACTGCGGCGGGCCGGACGACGCGATGGAATCGGCTCCTGGCCACGAACAGCAGCCAGAACGACGCTGCAGTCGAGGTGCTACGATCTTGACTGTGACCGATGGTGCCAAGTTCCAAGTCAAGCTCTCGAGCCGTTCCTTTCCGTGGGTGCGCTTCCTCGCAAAGTCGCGGCGAATCGGGCAGTCCGACGTGATTCGGGAGCTGTTTGAAGAGCGGCTCTTCGTCTTCGGTCTCCCCATCAGCGTTCATCAGCGACTACAGGCGCGAGCGAACGAGATGAGGATTCCCCTGGCTGGACTCGTGGCGGACGTTCTGTACGAAGCCGCGATGAAGCTTCCCGCCGCCGAAACGAGCTTGCTCGTTCCCGGCTTCAGGGCGCCCGACGAGCCGGATCCCTCCGTCCCTCGTCTATCGAAGCGCAGTTCCAGTCCTGCTTGAGAACGCAGTGCACGCGCGCAGCGCGGGCGGGAGTAAGACGCGAGTGCCGAGGGACTCAAAGGTCGCTCCCACTCACAGATTGGTGCCGAGAATGTCAGTCGACAGGATGATGCGAGAAATGGTCGCGAGCGAAATTGCACGCGCCCTTGAGCCAGTACACACAGCGCTGGCTGAGCTTCGCAGCCACGGCGAAGTGGTTGGGAAACTGGCCGCTGCGCTCGGTCAGCCCATCAAGCGTGGGCCTGGCCGCCCTCCCAAAGCCTCTCCGGTCGTTGACCCTGGAACAAAGCGGCGAGGCCGGAACGGCTCAGCCACCACGCGCGGATGCGCCGTCATCGACTGCAGCCGCCCGGCGCACAGTCGTGGCTACTGCACGGCGCACTACCAGAAGTTCCGCATGCTCGATCGCACCGCTCGGCGTCCTGCTGACTGGGTGCCCGACGCAGAGCCCTCGACAGTGCGGAACATTCTGCTGCCGCGCGGCCGCCGAGCTGCCTGAGCAAATGCGATCGCGCACTCCGCGGGCATCTCTTGCCAGTCACGCCGCGGCGCGCAGCTGCTCGACGACTCGGCGGGCCAGTTCGGGAGGAACGGCGTTGCCGAGCATCGCCTTCCTCTCGGTACCAGTCCCCGTCAGAACGTAGCCGTCCGGGAAGGACATCGCGCGTTGCGCCTCGACGATGGAGAGCATGCGGTAGCGATTCCCATCGACGACGCCGTAGCGGTCCTTCGTGGTGAGAGTTCCGATGGGGCGCTCGATGCTGCGTGCGCGAAGCCCTGAGCCCTGGCTGAAGTACGGAACGAGGAAGCGCGACCAACCACGGCTGCGCCCGTCCGCGATGACGTCCATGGTGCGCTTCGCCCTGCCCTCTGTGGAACCCCACGTGCCAGCGTCCCACTCGATGATGCTGTGCGCACTTCCACCGGCCACGTTGGGGGTGCGGAGCTGCACGGCACGTGCACCGCGCCGCCCGGTGATGATGAGCCTGACCCGCTCTTGCGGAACGCCCCATTCTGAGGCGTCCAGCACGTGCTCCTCGAGCGAGTAGCCGAGCGCGGAGAGAGCCATGCGCCAGACGCCGTACAACTGCCAGGAGAGGAAGTCGGGGACGTTCTCCACGACGAACTGGTTCGGTTGCTTCGCTTCGACGGCGTCGATGACACACCACGCGGTGGCCCGCGTCGCATCGTGATGCCGTCGTTCCCTTCCTCGAGCTCGGGTGTGACCGACGCAGGAAGGCGAGGCGATCAGCAGGTCGTGCTCGGGGAGTTTCGAGTGGTCGAACAGCGCGAGGTCCTGGCAGGCGTGCACGGTGCCGGGGTGGTTGAGCGCGTGAGTGGTGACCGCGCGCGGCCAGTGGTTGATGGCCATCAGCACGTGGGCGCCGGCCTGCGTCGCGCCTGTCGTCCAGCCACCGGCCCCAGCGAAGAGGTCGACGGCAGTGAAGGGTTTCGTCATGTGGTTTGTCTCCGAGGCGAGGGAGCGGAAGCGCCGCCCTCAGAGCGCCAGCGGGCGGCGGTGAAGCCTCACGAGCAGCAGACAGCAGACGACGAGCTCCAACGCCTCGCACCACGTCTGTGAGCTCTCGCGTGCGCAGGTCAGCAACTCGAGAGCGTGGCGTGGCGATCGCGGCCCTCAACGACAGGGCGCTTCCTTGTAGGCGCGACGAAGGTTGAGGCGCGGCTTGTCCCTGAGGAGACAGATGCCGACCACGAAGGCCACAGCGCACTTCCACGAATAGCTCGACTCAGGCCTGCAGGAGACGCCGTGCCACGAGAGGAAGCCAGGCACGGACTGCTGTCTGCTCGCATCGGGCGCTGTCAGTTCGCAGGTGACGCAGTCGTAATCGGGAATCCCGGGCATGACCGCGATCGCCACTTCGTACGCGTCGAGGTGGCTGCCGCAGCTCGCCAGTACTTCACCGCTGGCATCGCGCACGGCGTACGAGGCCGGCGTCCACATGGGCACGCTCGCTCCGCGACAACCGGAGCAGAGCTTCACGCCGTTCCACCTGCCGCGAACCTCGACAAAGCAACCGCAGCGGGGGCCGTCGCAGTGGAAGCCGCCGGCCTGCTCAATCGAAATGCGAACTGAGGGAGGAAGGCTCTTCGAAACGGGCAACGCGCCGAAAAAGTCCAGTTGAGAGGTCGTCATGAATGTCCATTCGCGAGGCGGCGGGAGCGCGGCCTTCACAGCGAAGCGGGCGCGCTCTTGATCGCCGAAGTGGATGGTCGAGCCCTGGGGTTAGGCCGCCGGTCGTTGGCGCTTCACCTGAGCGCACGCGGGTAAGGCGTGTTCCGCGCTGCCAGAGACCGCTTCTCGCCGCGGCCGAAGGCCCACGCGTAGCGGTGGTTTCCGGGGTGACGCACAGTGGAGAGCGAGGCGATCGCCGTCTTGAGCCACGAGGCCAAGTCACCAGTCGGCTCGCGAGCGCCTGCGGCGACGAGCTGCTCGACGGCGTAGCGCCAGCCGCGCTCGCCGCGGCGAATCTTCTGCGCCGCACGCGCGCTGAAGGTCGAGCCGTCGGGCAACAGGTGGAGGGTCCGCGGCGTGCTGCGACCGAGGTAGACGCCATTCTGAGCCTGGTAGATCTGTCCGACATGGCCTGGCGTCGTCACGGTCCCGTCCGCTGCCCGCCGGGGAAGCGGGTCCGCGAAGCTGACGACACCGCGAAGTCCCTCACGGCGCAGGTGATGAAACGCGCGAGCGATGAACCAGGTCTCTCCGTTAAACGGAACCCGGTCGAGCAGCACGAAGCGGCCGAGCTCAACCGAGTCGGTCGCTGAGCCCGGGAACACCGAGGTGAGCACCGCGTCGTTGCAAGGATGGCTGAACACCGCGACGCCCTGGAGGACGCCGGCGCGAAAGAGGCCGAAGCGGAAACGGGCGGCCGGGTACGTGCCGGAGTAGTGATGCTCGAGGACGAAGGCCTTCGCCGCGGCGTCGCCTGCGAGAGGCGCCACTTCGTAGTGGCGCGTGTCGATGACCTCGCCGTGAGGCCGGAAGCTGGTGCGCCTCGCGCGCCAGCGCTGCGAGAAGTCAAACTGCATGGGGCACCGGGTCCAGCGCGGCCGCCGTGAAGTCCTCCACGTCGTCCTCGTAGTCGCGTGCGTCGAGGGCGACCAACACGCGCGCTCCCACCTGACCCGTGACATGCCCGAGCGCTCCGGTCAGTGCGTGGGGTTCGGAGTAGCCGCCTCCGACGTAGCGCTCCGCGACTCGCACTCGCTCGCCCGTGGCGAACTTTCGCTGGATGCGCGCTTCGTAAGGCGCGCCGTGCACCTGCGCGTAGCAGTTGAGGTGCGCGTTCTCTGGCCAGTGTCGGTGCGGTGCGGCGCAGCTGAGCGGGTGGAACTGGTGCTGTTGTTGTCGGGTCGGCATTCGGTTCTCCATTGAGGAGCCGCGGGATGCGGCGCCCTCGAGAGAGCGAGGCGCCGCGACCGCGCTCACCGCAGAAAGTGACTGACGTCGAACCGACGGACGCCGCTGCAGATGGCCACAGCCAGGGCGTCGCACGTGTCCCGCCAGTCGTGCCGCTCCCACACACGCGGGTTGGTGCCCTCGAGCTCGGCCAGACCGCGCCCGGCCTCGAGGATCGCGTTGCGCACCAGGTCGCCCGGTGCCTCCCGCGCAGCGTCGGGCAGCAGCGCCATCGCGTCGTACGCACGCCGGCCGTGCTCACCAACGGCCACAGCAATCTCGGCGATGTTCTCGCAGAGCAGATCGACGCGGACTGTTGTTGCGATGGGAGTCGTCGATTCAGGAATGCGACGAGGCTTGGTGGCTTCCATGTTTGCTCCAGTGGGCCCGCGGAATGCGGCGCCTTCAGAGCGAAGCGGGCGCCGAAGAGCGCAGGCCCAGCGACGAACTACGCCGCCCGGGGACCGACGCGCTGGTGCGCTCGCCGGAGGAGAGCTGCGAGCTCAAGCCACTCGTAGAGGGAGATGTCGCCCCACGCGAGGCGACCGGCCTCGAGGCCCATCGGTCCGCGGGAGCTGCCCATGCCCGGAGGGTACGCCCCGAGTCGGCCCGTGATGTCGCCCGTGCTCCAGAGCTCCACGCGCACGCCGTCGAGGGTGTAGCTGCGCGCGACGATGTGCTCTTCGGTGCGGCCGCAGCTGCAGGGAGAAAGCGAAGGATTCGTCGTCATTTCAGCGCCCGAAGGGGGTGAGAAAGAGGACGTATTCGCGATCACCGATGCGAACGGTCTCGAAGCCCGGTGCATCGAACTCCAGGGCAAGGCCAGTGAGGCGCGACTCCGAAATGTCATCGATGCCGGTCTGCATGGCGTCGACCTGCACGACGGGGACAGCTTCTGCGTGGAAGCTGCAGCCCAGCATCTGCACGGTGGCGGAGAGCCGCCCGTCTTCGGAGAAGCCTGAGGGCTTGAGGGCTTCGATGGGGAACGGAAGATGAATCGGTGCGTCCATGGTGGTTGTCCTTGGGAGAGTGCGGCGCCGACCCGCGAAGCGGCGTGGTGCCGGGTAGCGCCCGGCAGTCGTCCTTCACGCCTCGATGGGGGCCTCGACAGCGTCCACCGCGGCGGAGGCCACCTCGTCGTCTGCGCCCGAGTAGGCGTCCCAGTCGCACAGGTCGCTTGCGCTCAAAGCCGGCTGCGCGTCGTAGTCCTCGGCGGTCGCCGAGAGGCTGACATCGTCACCGCGGCCGTAGTTGTCGCAATCGAAGTTGGAGGGGCCGCCGTGGTGGTGAAAGGTGCAGCAGGTGGTGTCCTTCATGGTGTGTCTCCTTGTGAGTGGGCGGCACCGCGCCGCTTCCGCAGGGTTTTCAAGCGGCGCGGTGTTGCCCTGCCGGTGCTGGCCGCACGACGACAGGAGACGGAGGCACGAGGCGTGACGCAGCAGTACCGCGGCGCGCTTCGGTGCCGGAGACGACCGAGGAGAAGGCCAGCTCCGGTACCGGAGACACCCGAAGGGCTCACTCAGCGTCTTCACGCCAAGCCCTCGAGACTCAACGTGAGCCAGGCTCGGCGCGCATGGCTGTCAGTCGCTCTCGGTAGAGTGGACTGGTCGACGAAGGGTGAAGCTCCGCACGGCCTCGGCCGGGCCCCGAGTCGGGTGCAGCGGCGGCGTGGGAGAAGAACGGCACAGCCATCGGCTGGGCCCACGCCGTCGCTGCTCGCTGGTCTCCGCGCCAACGCATTGCTGGCTGGGCGGCCTGTGGCGATCGCGACTCGTTTCAGCGCCAGTCGACGATGACTTGAGTCTGCTCGTCCGACTGCACCAGCTGAACCTTGAACGCGCTGAACCACGCCGACGGGAGCGCCGCACCGCTCTCGGCGTGCTGGCACAGGAAGATGGCCATGGTGTCGTTGATGCGCGCGTCGGTCTTATTCACCAGCACGACTTCGGCTCGACCGTCAGCAAGCATGGGGTTCTCCGATGGTGGGTTACCGCTGTGGAAGCGGCGACGTGCCGCTCTCGGGAGACCGAGCGGCACGCGCAGCGACGACGGCCTACGGCAGCGGCTGCAGCTCGATGGCGGCCTCGGTGAAGGGCTGCGCGAGCTGGTTCTTGCCGACCTTGATGAGTGCATGCGAACCAACCCGCGTCACCAGGCACCGCACGGAGCTCAGGTACCGAAGCGAAGTGGACATGCCGTCGCCGATTCCCGCGCTCGGCGTGGTGGTGAAGAGGATGCAGGTGCGAGAGCGACTCGCGCTGCACCAGAGGCCGCGCAGCGCCTCCGAGACGGCCGTCGGTCGCTCAGGCGGTGCCGCCGCCACCATGGCACCGAGAGACTCCATGATGATGAGGTCCACAGCGCCGCTCCGGGTGATGTGGCGGGCGATTTCGAGCGCCATCAGCGGATCATCCGGTTGGCTGATGAGCAGCTCGTTGATGCGAACACCGAGCGACCTGGCGAGCGCGAGGTCGAGGGTGTGCTGTGCGTCGATGAGGGCCACGACACCGCCGCGCGCCTGTGTCTCGGCTGCTGCGCGGAGCGCCAGCGACATGTTGGCGAGAGAGCTGCCGCTCTGGAACTCCACGAAGCGGCCGCGGGCCAGCCCGCCAATGCCGAGTGCCTTGTCGAGTTGAGGATGTCCCGTCGGCAGCACGCCGGGAGTGGACTTGTAGGGCTGTAATGAGGTTTGCGGATAGTGCATCGGCTCTCCGTGACGGGGCGACTGGAGCGCCGCCCTCAAGAGCGCCAGCGGGCGGCGCGACGGTCGCATCCTGCGAGGCTCGATGCGTCCAGAACGGGGTGGAGGCGTCTTGTGGTTGCTACGCCGGGAGCAGTGAGAGCTGGTCGCCGCTCTCGGGGACCACCACGGGCTGAGGAGGGAGCTCAGCATCCACCCACCCGTTGTCCAGGAGGAGCGCGCGCGACTCGGCGCCGAGCACCCGCTCGATCGCCACGCGCTTCACCGTCGAGGAATTCGCCCCCGGCAGCTCGATGCGGGCCGCGTCCTGGGCGGCCGTCAACGGTCGAACAGCACCGTTGTCACCCCGCCCTACCAGCGCCGTGACGCGCACCGCGTCGCTGGTGATTCGAGCCTCCGGGCACTCCGCGAGGATGCTCAACATCGCGCCTTCGAAGCGAGGTGATGCCGGGCCCATGCCCAGCAAGTGGAACGCCGCTTCCCGCGGGCAGGTCCTTGCGAAGAGAGTGAGCTCGCGAAGCGAAGTCGCGTTCTTCTTCATCGGAATACCCCAAACCACTTCGGCTTCGGCGAGACCGACGGCAACGCACGCGCGGGTGGCGAACTCAGCCATCGAGAGGGCGCCTCGCTGCACGGGAACGATGAGTTGAGGACCGAACCACGCATCGCCGTGAAGCATGCGAAGTGCCCGAAGGCGCGGCGCGGACTCCTCGAGGCGCGCGAGCGTCTCGAGCTGGTCACCCACCTTATCCGGCGCAACGAGGTACGCGTTGCGACCGCACGAGCGGGCGAGCCTTTCGTAGGTGCACAATCGCTTCTCCCAGTCGGCCGCGGTGAGCGGCCGCACGGTGACGAGCGCACCGTCGACGACGGCGACTTCTGAGAAGGCGCCAGAGTCCACGAAGACGCGCACAGAGTGCTCTCGCACGCAGGCCTCGACCTCCTCGAGGAGCCGCGGCCGAAGCTCCGAGCAGCTGATGCTGACGTGGTAGCCGGCCAAAGTGACGCCCCGAACTTCTCCGGGGTCGCTCAAGCCCGACGCGAAGTAGTTCTCTGCTGCGATCTCCGCGATGTGGCGCCTCAAGAGGAGCCTCCGGTGCGAGTCGGCAGGAGCGCCGCCCTCACCGCGTCAGCGGGCGGCGCGACGACGACTGGGCAGGTGACCCCCAGCGTGGCCGTCCTCCAGCACACAGGGCTTCGAGCCGCGGCCGAGACCGTCGAGGTCCGTGCCGCAGCGAGGCGATGGGAAGCACCACGGCCCGTTCTGAATGACGCTGAAGCGAAGCACGAGCTCGGGGTGGTGCAGCAGAGCGACGTCGCGAACTGGGAGTCCGTGCTCGAGCGCGTCGCGGCACGCCCTCTCGTGCGCCTCGCGCAGTGCCACCCAGCTTGCGACGTTGCCGGGCCTCCCGAGCTCGAGCAGCTCCGCGATGCGTTCGAAGCAGACGAGGTGAAGGTGGCCGCCAGCCCACTGAAGCCAGGCAGTCATCCCGACTTCTGCCGGCGGCTCCGATGACCAGGGGCCGCACGGCTCGGGATGGTCGAGGGGCAAAAGACACGGCGCGGCGAAGAGACCGAAGCTGCCGAGACAAGGAACGTGCACCATGGATTCTCCGTTGAGAAGGCGCCGAATGCGCCACTCGCGAAGCGGAAGAGCGGCGCACCGGCCGCCCTCCCGAGCCGCAGGGCCTTGGTCAGGCGACGGTGATGAGCTTGGCGACGTCTGCGGGCAGCTTCGTGCGCTCGCCAACCCACGAACCTCCGCCCCAGCGAAACCCTGCTTCGCGCAGGGCCTCGAGCACCTCGCGCTCCGGCTTCTCGGCGAAGGTGATGCGCACGTACTCGCCGACGTTCTCCAGCTTCACCCCACCCTGCGCTCGCGCGGTCTCGGTCCGGGCCTGCCGAAGCTTCAGCTCGGCGATCCGCTCTCGGTCGCGTCGAATGTTCGCGTTGAGATTGGTGAGGCTGTAGCTGGGGAACGGTCGGTCGTAGCGCATGCTGGCCATCGTGCCGGCGACGCTGAGGGCCTCTGCCTGAGTCATCAGACCTGACGCGACGAGCGCTGCGAACCGTGCCGGCGGCTCGCCCTTCGCCTTCTTGAAGGCGGCGTTGACCGCCTTCCGGTGTGCCACCGTCGCTTCGCGCTGCGCGATGCGGAGCTCCAGGGCCTCGACAGCGTTCTCGTCATCGGAGAAGACCGAACGCTCGAGCTGAGAGGCGATGCCGGCGGCACGCTGCTCGTGGTGCTCCGCCAGGCGGGACTCCTCGACTGCCTTGCCCATGTTCGAGTGGATGCGCTCCGCATCGGCGCGTGAACGACGCTCGCTGTGGTGACCGACGAGGATTGGCTGCCCGAAGGGAATGCCGTCACCGATGCTCCGTGCTCGCACGAGCCGCGCCTGCGAGCGGCCAGCGGCCTTTCCAGCCCAGACAGTGCGCCTCTCCATCTTCGCCTCGAGGCGCGCGCGGCGGCCTGGCGCTGCCTCTGCAGGGGCACGCGCAGCCGGTGCGGCTGCGGTCTGAGGGGCGACCGAGTGCTCGCAGGTGGTGACTTCAGATCCGCAGTGGCTGCAGGTGTTGCTGGTGTCCATGGTTGCTCCGGTACGAGGACGGAAGAGCCGCCCTCGGAGCGTCAGCGGGCGGCGAGGCCGTGCTCGTGCCGTGAGACACGAGCACCCTCCTCACTCGTAGTGAGGAGTCGACTCGGGGAAGCTCGGCGCCGGCATTGAGAGCTCGAACGTGAGTGAGAGCCGACGTCGGCCATCGAAGACGAAGGCACGTTCCAGCAACGCATCGACCGGGGACAACAGGTCGTTCGAGAACATCTTCGCGCCAGCACTGGAGGTGTCACCGATAGGCACCGGCACCGCCGCCACCAGGACGCCGACCTCGAAGGTCCAGCCGCCCTCCTCCGGACCGCCGGGCGCGTCCCAGACCTCCCAAGCGCAACGCAGCACGTGCGAGGGAGCGCAGCCGACGTGCACATGCCAGAGATGGGTGTCGACACCTTCTCGGCCGATGGTGATGGCGCTCTCGGCTTGAGCGCCCGGCCAGATGGGCTCGTCGCACGCGTCGCACTTCGGAGCGAGCGCTGCCGTGCAGCTCTCACACGAACAGGTGGTGCCTCCGTCGATGGTGTCAGTGCAGGTGCTGGTGTGCATGGGGGCTTTGGTGGTTTGAGCGACGTGTGCGGAGCTCATCAGCACGCTCCTTCTTCAGCGTCGGCGCACCCATCGCACTTGTAGCCGCGCGTGACATCGGCCGGGGTCAGCTGGTTGGGACGTTTGCACGTGGGACACGGCAAGTTGCGAGGGTTGCTCTTCTTGGCGGCCCGCAGCGCACTGCCAGGACGAGCGAAGGTTGAACGACGAGCGACGTCATCGGACTCAGGCATGCGAGAGGCTCCGTGGTGCGAGGCGGCACGAGCGCCGCCCTCAGAGCGCCAGCGGGCGGCGTGAGTCCGCCGCGGCTGAACTGCCGCTATTCCCTCCCGTGCATCAGCCCACGGGCAAGGAGACTCACGTGGGAGTTCGCGCCGATGACGATGTGGTCGAGGACTCGAATGCAGAGGGTCCGACCTGCTTCACGAAGCTGCCGAGTCAGCGCGACGTCTTGGCTACTCGGCTCCGGGGAACCCGACGGGTGATTGTGGGCTACGACGATGCCGGTCGCGTCCGCCTTGAGCGCCGCAGAGAAGACCGCGCGTGGATCCACGTGGCACTGGTCGACTGAGCCGTCTGCCACCGTCACCTGCTTCAGGAGCACGTTCCGCGAGTTGAGGCACAGCACCACGAAGCGCTCGTGCGCGAGATGGGAGAGCTGCGGCATCAAGTACTCAGCGAGTGCGTGCGGTGTCTCCAACCGGGGCCTCTCGTCGGTGCAGAGGCGAAAGCGCTTCGCCACTTCGAACGAGGCGCGGAGCGAGGCGATCGCCGCTGAGGTGAGGTGCTCCGAGAGTCTGGAGTCGGTCGCCTGGACCAGCCCGCGCAACCCGCCGTTTGCGAGCAGCGCCGCTGCCCAATCGCGGCGGTGCGTTCCAGGAGAGAGCGACTGCAAGAGCTGCACGTCGTCCTCCGCTTCGACGAGAGCGAGTGAGGCCTGCATCACGATGCTCTCCGCGTGTGCTGCGAGACGATGGTGGTGAACATGTGCTCCTCGGGAAACGAGAGCGGCTGAAGCGCCGCCCTCACAGCGCAGCGGGCGGCGCGCACGGCCGCGAAGCCGAGGCCCTCGCGCAACGCGGCCATCGAGGGGACGAGTCGCCAGCCGACATCAACTCAGCAGTGCTGCGGTGGCGGTCGTCCGAAACGCGGCGAAGCCCGCTACCGAGGCGACCATCGGATAGCGGCGGTGCGTCCCGCGCGGGAAGCGCTGCCAGGGTCCGCTGTCGAGACGCTCGTAGCTGGCCCACACGAGGCACCCGAGGACAGCCAGACGAGCGAGCTGAACGTGAGCGCTGCGGGCGAGCTCGCGCCCGACTCGCGTGCCTCCGTTGAGCCGCGGGTCTGCGGCGTCGAAGTGACGCGCGAAGAGCGGAGCGACGCCCGGCAATGGCACGTAGCCGTCGCGGTCGGGGTGCCAGCGGCTGCAGGGCAGCTCGCGCGCGTTGCGCTGCACGAGCCCGAACATGTCCAGCTGCGCGGAGGCGGCCATCACGCTGCCTCCTTCGCCGCAGGCGGGAAGAGCAGCGCTTGGAGCTCGCGGCGCTCCGTGGGCCCATCGACGTAGCCCGCGTTCATGGTGGCAATCGCCCGCTTGGCCGTCTCGAGCTCGCCGCATACCGCGGTGATGCGCACGTCAGGCAGGAAGGTCGTCACTGCCGGCGACGACATCAACTCGAGCCGTCGCCGGCGCGAGTAGTCACCGTCGATGCCCTGGTGGTCGTAGAAGCGAACGTGGAAGTAGTCGCTCTGGGAATCGCTCTTGTCGAAGTTGTACGCGTCCATCAGGCCCTTGAGGACAGCCAGGACACGCGCCACCTCCTTCGTGAACCACGGGAAAGCCTGCGGCTCGTTGGGCAGCGCTTCCGAGAAGAGCACCGCGGCCAGGTTGTGGAGCGGACCTTCGAACGCAGTGATGTTCGCGTCGATGGAGCACCCGCCCGAGAACTTCTGGGTGCGGACGCTCACCTTCAGCCCCTTCGGCAGTGCCCAGGCATCGGTGGCGGGCCTATTCATCGCGGCTTTGATGTCGGCGCGGATGGCCTTTGCGATGTCGTTGGTGCTGCGCGCGCGGTCGTATTGCGAACCTTCCATGTCGAGTTCCTCGAGGTGCAGGCGGCAGGAGCGCCGCCCTCACCGCGCCAGCGGGCGGCGCGAGGGCCGCCGCACCTCTCGATTCCTGAGAGCTGCGATGGAGCGTCCGCGCACCGTCCGCGACCTGCGACGGCTGCTGCGCGCAGCGCCGCCCGCGGGTGCGCAGGCACGCCTCGTGCTTAGACTCTCTTCCTGTGGAGACCCTGAGCGAACGAGAGCAGGCAGCCCGCGAGCTTCTTGAAGCCGAGAGAGCGTTTCAGGCGGAGCACCGGTTGTTGAGCGGCCCTTCAACGGCCGGTGCCTACGCCGCCGCGCGTGCACGGCTGGAGAGAGCCCAGCAGCGCGCCGAGGCATTGCTGTCGCGCGACTGTTAGACGGCCGGATGCGCTACGAGGACTTCAAGGCGACGTGGGAGAGGACCATTCGAGGCTCCAGGCTCGGCCGTCACGGCTTCAGCGAGGAGACCCTCAACAGCAGCTCGCTCGACCGCACGTACCTCGTCCGCGTCGAGCCACCACAGGGGCAAGACAGCCGCCCCTTCCACGTCGTAGCCGAGCTGAGCTGGCGCTGGACCGCGCTTCAATCGGCTCGCTCAGCGACCACCGAGGAGGACGCCGTCACCGAGTTGCTGGGCAGCCGAGCGACGCCGAAGACGGCAAAGCCCTGGCTGCGCATCGACATCAAGCTCAGCGCGACCCTCATGTACGGCCAACCCATCGCCTTGCCGACGCCGAAGGCGTGGGCCGCGTGGGCGCGCGAAGTTCTAGGGCGACTTGAGAACATCGAGCCTCTGCTCCCAAAAGAGCGCGTGCGCGAGCTGAAGGGCGGCCTCCTGGAGGTCCTGGCCTGGCGCGAGGAGCCGACCCTTGAGGTGCAGTGCTCGCCCTCAGGCGAGCTGCGCCTCGCCGGGGTCTCACTCAGCGCGGGCATGGCGCTCGACCTGCCTCGGCAGTGGAGCTCCTCCGAGAAGCGCGACCAGGAGCCGGACGAGGCCCTCGTCGAGCTCTTCTCTCGATTGGAGGGGTCGCTACGTGCGTGGACCGAGAGCCTCGACCACCTGCGGCCGACACCAACACCGGGCGGTTGATGCACCGCCCGGCGACGCGGGAGCCATCAGCCGACCGTGTCGGGGTCGCTGCGTCGGAGATGTAGCTTCCCGTCCAGAGGAAGCACGTCCAAGTACACGTTCAGTGACCCATCACGGTTGGTCCAGGCGCTGCCGGCCTTGACCCAGACTGTGCCGTTAGCAGACTGCTTCACGGAGAAGACGGTGAGCCGCCCCGCTTTCTCGGCAGGGGCTTCATCGGGGACCTGCGCTCGCTTCGAGTCGGACATTGTGTCTCCTGGAGTTGACTGTGTTGCGTGGCACGATCGCCGCGCTCGCGAAGAGCCGCGGCGATCGGGCTCGGCAACGGGCCAGGGAGGCGACCGACGCTCCTATGGATGGTGTTTCGGAGCGCTTGAGCGCGCCCAGGTGCTGCTCGACACAGAGTCGTCGAGTCTCGCTTTGCGATGTGTTGAGCAACGGTCTCTTCACCCAGCAATGACCGCAGAGCAGTCGGCGCAGTGGTAGGCGACGGGGTGGTAGCCGGAAGACACAGCGTCGCAGCTGTCAGCCACATCGAAGTGCTGCTCGGTCTCATCGACGCTGACGCTGCCGAGGAATACGGACTCCCTGAGCGTCACCTCGCGAAGCGAAGGCTTTGCCTCGTCGACGAAGCTGGCATTGCACCGGGGGCATCGCTCCGGAACATCAACCGCGACGTACTGCACCACAGCGAGCTGAAGTCGAAGCATGGCGTATCCCTGAGTTGAGGCGGCGGCAGTGCCGCTCTCGCGAGATCACGAGCGGTACGTGCCGCCTTAAACTTTGGAGTCGCCTCGTTTCTCGTCACCCTTCCGTGGGTGAGCCGAGCTCCTGCGGCCAGAAGTCGAGAGACGCCACGAGGGCGGAGCCGAGTGGAGCAGCGAGACACGGGGTCTCGTCGACGCGCCCACAGGCGCCCACGCAAGTCCTCGCGCTGCAGCGCGACGGACGCTGAGTGCGTCGACGTCGACCATGTGTCAGGGACGAAGGAAAGCCTCGAGCGCCTCCATCGCCTCGGTGGGCAGGAACCGCGGGTTGCAGTCGTGACTGCCCAGCCTCAGCCACTCCTGCAGCGAGTCGGCCGCCGGCGCGGGTTCGAGGTCACCCGGGATGACGTGGAGCAGGTAGCAGGGCTCACAGGTGTCGCCCTGTGCCGCAACAACATCGGGCTCCATCGCCTCGCCGCAGAGGTGGCAGGTGCACGCGTCCACGTCACACCCCCGCCAGGCGGTGGTAGTTGAGGACGGCGCGCTCTTCGGCGAGCCGTGCGAGCGCGAGCTTCTGGGAGGCCTTCTGTGCGGCGTCCTGGAGGACGTCGAGGGCAACCCGCGAGGTGCGGCCGCGGTGCGCAGCTTCGATGGTGTCGTTGAGGCGCGTGTAGCAGTCCTGCCATGCGTTCCGCTCAAGCCTGGCGATGGTGACCGACTTGGTCAGCCGCTCCAGGGTGTCGATGTTCAGCGTGCGAATCGCTTCGGTGGCGACCTTCATTGGGTGTCTCCGTGTTCTTGGTCGGCTGCATGCCGCTTCCGCAGGAAGTTCAAGCGGCATGGAGACGGCCTGCCGGCAGGCAGGCTGCGACGTCAGGAGACGAAGGCAAACGGCGTGTCGCAGCAGTACCGCGGCGCGACGGGTGCCGGAGACGACAGAGGCGAAGCCTGGCTGCCGTGCGTCGGAGACACCCGGTGGAGGTCGCCGCAGGTGAGCAGGGCAACGTCGAGGCCGAGCTCAGACGCTCAACCTCTCAGCGAAGACTGTGCAATGCAGGTGCTCGGGGACGCCTCGAGTTCGGAAGCCGGAGGGGCGCCCGCCCGGGACAAGGTGCTCCGTTGGAGCAGTCGCGCACTGCCCCAGCGTCTTGGGCTCCGACCATCACGACGACGTCTGTGTGACTCAGTCGTGCGCGGTGGGTTGGTTGCTCCGATTCACGGGCGATGGGTCTGCTCGTCGCGCTGCTCGGTACGCGGTCAGTGCCTGAAACGGCGACTCGGGAAGATGCACAGGCTCCCACAACGAAAGAGAACTCCGATGGGCTGTGAGGTCCTGGCGAGCAGCGACACGCCGGCGGCGCCAAGTGGAGCGACGAGCCCGGTTCCGCGCGTCGCCCGCAACACGGGCAGAGCGGCGAGTCCGAGCGCTGCAGCGCGCTGGACGCTCAGCTACGCGCCGCCGCGACAGCGCAGCCCGAAGGGCGAAGCTCGCGATGCGGCCCAGCCGCAGGCTGGTGAGTCGACTCGGCCGCGCCGATGGTCGACGTCTTGGTTCCGATCGTCGCCCGCAACACGGGCAGAGCGGTGCGTGCGAGCGCGACAGCGCGCTGCACGTTCAGGCTGCGCGAGGCCTCAGCGGTCGAAGCCGCCGCCTGCCAGCGCCGGCTCTGCTTCTGCGTGCGTCGCGTAGTAGCCGCTCTCTCGTGAGAACGGGCCGCACTCGCAGTAGGTGCCCACGTAGTAGCCGCCGCCGGAGCAGTAGACGTCGAGCTTCGAGAGTGCGTCCACGTGGCACTCGTCGCAATACTTCGACGAGCCTGTCTTGATGGTTTCGCCTGGCATCATCGGTGTCTCGAGATTGTGCCTCCTCCGGAGGAACCGGAGGAGGTGTCACGGGGTGCTTCAGGCCGCGTCGGAGAATTCCCCGCGCTCGGCTTCCTCGGGCTTCGCGTCGAGGAACTTCACCTCGGAGGCGACAATCTCCGTCCGGTAGTGCTTCACGCCGTCCTTCTCGTAGTTGCTCGTGCGGAGGCGGCCCTCGACGTACACCTTGCTGCCCTTCTTCAGGAACTTCGCGACGGTTTCGCCGAGCTTGCCGAAGGCCGCGACGTTGTGCCACTCGGTGCTCTTCTGCGGGTTGCCTCCCGCGTCCTTGTACGTCTCGGAAGTGGCGATGCTGAAGTTGGTGACGGTGGTGCTGCCAGCGGGACGCGATTCCGGGTTCTTGCCGAGGTTGCCGATGAGGATGACGAGGTTCTTCATGATGGTGTCTCCGGGTTTAGGAGCGGCTTGAGCGCCGCCCTCACAGCGCAGCGGGCGGCGCGTTCGCTCCGGCAAGGCCACCCCGACCGGGGCCCGGCAGACAGTGGGGACAGCGAAGCTCGTCCGGCGTGACAGGGGCCGCGAAGCGGCTCGCCGAAGGCGACTCGCCCTGGCGCGACGGAACGACCCCACTGGCGCTTTGACGGGACCGCCCGAAGGGCGACGGGGTGGCCGCTACCCTTCTGGAGACGCTCCTGAAGGACCCGTGTCCCATCTGGACCTGGCTGAGCTCCGACGAGCTTCATCGCCAGCAACTACCCGTCGCCTCAGCCTCCGGCGCTCGAGTCGTCGAGGTTGCGGAGGTTCGCTGTGCGCCGAGCCACGGCGTCGAGGCCCGAGAGCGTGGTCCGTCGCGCTGAGGTCCGGCGAGCAGCAAGGTGTACGAGGCCATCTCCGCCGACAAGGGGTGAGGTCGAGCGTGGCGAGTCGCGGCCGGTATGGCTCCCTCTCGCGCAGTTCCTCGCTACCGTGAGGAACGGACAGCCACCTTCGTGAGCCACCGCGCGCCGCACCTGGTGCACTCGGCGATGTAGCGATCAGGCAGGTGCACGACGGTCCGCGTGCCTTTCCACGGCTCTTCATGCGGCACAACGCAGCTGGGGCAGGCGTTGCCCTCACGGACCTCAAGCGGGCTCGGGCCCAGTCCCACATATCGAGCAACGTCAGCAGCATGCTCGAGCGTCCAGTCTGCCTTGCGTCCCCCGTCGCGGGTCGCCCGGTAGAGCTCTTCGGTCTTCATCCTGAGGTACTCCCAGTCAGGACCTGCGGCGCCGAGCCAGCGCCCGAGCTCGGCGAGCTGATCGAGAGTCACCCTTCAGACAGTAGCGCCGGACAACCTCCCGTCACCACTTCCGCGCGCTCGCGAGCGAGTCAGGCAGGGACCGCGAGCTCCGCCCCTGTTCTGCGGCCGACCCGTGAGGGTCGGCCAGAGTCTCAGTCGTTGACCGCGTGAAAGACTTCGGAGAGCGCGAACTGGACCGACTCCTTCTCGTAGCGGGCCTTTCCCACGGCCCGGGAGAGTTTGACGATGGTGTCGAAGACCTCCTTGCACTCCTCGGGGTGTGCGCCGCGGCGCCGCGTCTCGTAGAGGTCGAGGCGGGCCTCGAGCACCGCCTGCTGTGCGTCGGTGAGCTGCAGAGTCGCGGCGAGCTGCAGTTCCTTGAGTCGAACGATGTAGCCCTCCGTCGTCTCACCTTCGAAAGGCATCAGCTGAAGCTTCACGTCGCTGTCGATCTTCATGTTGTCTCCGTTGTGTGGGCGGCTCCGCGCCGCTTCCGCAGGAAGTTCAAGCGGCGTGGAGTTGCCTGCCGGCAGCCAGGCACACGACGACAGGAGACGAAGGCGGCCGGCGTGACGCAGCAGTACCGCGGCGCGACGGTTGCCGCAGACGACCGAGGAGCAGCCTGGATGCCGAGCGTCGGAGACAACAGTGCGACATGCGATGAAGGCTCAGCAGGGCCCGGGCCCGGTCGAGGTGGCGAACGCAGCCGCAGCCACTCCGCGCAGCTGACCCGGATTCCATCACTCGCGGAGGTCGAGGCCCTTCCCGACGCGCGAGACGCGTGTCGTCGTACTCACAGGAGAAAAAGGGCTGAGCGCGTCAACCACAGCCGGGGTGCGCCGATGCAGCAGCTGGACGACCGGACGCGCTGCTCTCGTGACGCTTCTGCGAGCGACGACCCAGACGCAGCCCCACGGTGCGGTCACCGTCGACGGACGATGGCACGTCGCCTTCGACGAGCCGTTGTGACTCCAGCCATCGGCTGGCGCGTTGAAAACAGGCGCGCCCTGGGCGCGCTCCATGCCGGTGGCTTTTCGCAGCTGTCACCGGCCCTACCGCCCAGAGGGCGGAAGCGACAGGGATGGAAGCCCGAAGGGCCGAGACGCAGCTTCATCGCGGCTCGGGGCGCAAGCCCGAGAGCCCGGCCCTTCGCCACGCGAAGGGGTCGCCCTGCCCTTTCGTGCGCAGTTCGACGTGGATGTCCCCGAATAGGTCGAAGACGAAGCAATCGTCACTGGAGTGGCTCTGCAGGCCACCACGTCGACTCCGGCTAGTAGAGGAACCTGGCCGAGCCGAGTGCATCTTCCTGCGCCAGCCACGCCTCGACTGAATCGCCCCGGGAGTGGGCGGACTGCGCGCGGTCTAGCTTCGCCCGCCACTGAGCTCCGTTTTCCCCGGCACCCACGCGCTCGGCGACGCTGAACGCGAGGTCCTCGAGCTCGACGTGCCAGGTCGTGTGTGTCACCGCACTGGCTTCTGTCGTCGCTGCGGGCAACTTGGTCTCGGTGTTCATTCTCCGTGTCTCCGTTTGAGGGCGGCTCGACGCCGCTTCCGCAGGAAGTTTCAAGCGGCGGCGAGTTGCCCGGCCGGTGGACAGGCGCACGACGACGGGAGACGGAGGCAGACGGCGTGACGCAGCAGTACCGCGGCGCGACGGGTGACGCAGACGACCGAGGTGAAGCCTGGCCGCCGAGCGTGGAGACACGGGAATGGGCACCGGCGCGAAGGGCTCACGAGCGGGGAGAGTGATGAACGCTGAGACTTGCTCCGAACTCCGCCCGCGCTGGGTGTGAGCTGCACTCGGCAGACCTCAGCGGGTTCTGCCGAAAGTCGAACGAGCAGAGGCCTCGCTACGACGTGTGCGGGTCGGATCCACGGCCTCCAGCCGGTGCGCTGCGAGACCCGCATTTGCAGCGCTCGCAAGGGCTCGCGTGCACCATCATCGTCGTTCGAACTGCTGCTCGTGCTGGCGAGCGGCGACACCCAGGCCTCAGCCAAGTGAAGCCGCGAGCCATTGCTGTTCCGCTCAGTCGCCCGCAACACGGGCGGAGCGGCGAGTCCGAGCGCCTGCAGCGCGCAGGACGTCTCGGCTATTCGCGCCGCCCGCGACAGCGAAGCCCGCCAGGGCCTCAGCTCGCGAGGCGAGGCGCGCTGCTCCAGCCCTCGGCTGGCGAGTCGACCCCGGCCGCGCCGCTGGGTCGACGCTTGTCGGCTCCGCTCGCACGCCCGCAACACGGGCGGAGCGGTGAGTCCCAGCGCCCGCAGCGCGCAGGACGCCTCGATGTATTCGCGCCGCCGGCGACAGCGAAGCCCGCCAGGGCGTGAGCTCGCGAGGCGAGGCGCGCTGCTCCAGCCCTGGGCTGGCGAGTCGACCCCGGTCGCGCCGCTGGGTCGACGCTTGTCGCCTCCGCTCAAACGCCCGCGACACGGGCGGTGCGGTGAGTCCGAGCGCCTGCAGCGCGCAGGACGCCTCGAGGTATTCGCGCCGCCCGCGACAGCGAAGCCCGCCAGGGCCTGAGCTCGCGAGGAGAGGCGCGCTGCTCCAGCCCTCGGCTGGCGAGTCGACCCCGGCCGCGCCGCGGGGTCGACGCACGCTGCTTCCGCTCAAACGCCCGCAACACGGGCGGTGCGGTGAGTCCGAGCGCAGCAGCGCGAAGGACGCCTGTGCACACTCCGGCGCGAGAGCGCGCCCTTGGGCGCAGCTCGCGACCGCGCCGCTGGGTCGACGCTTGTGGCGTCCGCTCGTTCGCCCGCAACACGGGCGGAGCGGTGAGTCCGAGCCCCCGCGGCGCGAAGGACGCCTTCGTCGAAGTGCCGTGCAGCACGGCAGAAGGCCCACCCTTCCGGGTGGGCCGGTGGAGAGGCTTCAGCGGTTCAGCGCGATGACGAGGTGCGCTTCGGCGATATCCACCATGCCGCGAGCAATTCCGAGGCGCGTGCAGGTCTGCGCGAGGAGCCGGTGGAGCCCGTTGGTGGTCGAAGCCGGTGCTCGGCTGGTCGACACGACGCGGATGGTCTCCTCGAGGTAGCGCTTGCTCTCGAGCTCCCGCTGCGCCTCCTCCCGTCGACCGCGCACGATGCCTCGCAGGCGCTCGATTTGGGCCTCGTTGCTCTCGTGTTCCTGCTGCTGCAGCTCCGCGTTGTTCGTCATCGTCCTCTCCGTTTGTTGGGGCATCCCGTCGCCGCTTCCGCAGGAAGTTCAAGCGGCGGCGGGTTGCCTGCCTGGCGGTAGGGCGCTCGCTGCGTCGGGCGGATGCGAAGCGCACCGGGCGTGACAGGGCGGCTGTTTGCCCTGGCGCGACCGGATGCCGCCCGACGCGTCTTGCGAGCGCCCGGACGCCAGGCCGGAGAGTCGTGACGAGCAACCGCGCGCACAGCTGGGTGCTCGAGGCGGTCGCCCACAGTGGACGCCTGATCGTGCCGTGGCTCCTCGTGCTGGAGATCAGCGGCCTCCGAGCCAGCCCAGCCTCGAAGGCACGGGCCAACTCGACAAGTGCCTCCGCGCCGTCCCGGGGACTCCCGTGCATCGGACAGCGAGCTGCCGCTGCGGTTGCCGGGCCGCCTCAGGACGCTGGCCTGCGCACGGTCGCGCCGCTCACACCTCAAGCCCGCGAGCCGGCCTCGGTGGGTGGCCCGGCCATCAGGCCGGGCAAGTCGTCCCGGCGCGCACCGCCGAGGACGACGCCTCTTCTGGCCCGTCGAGCGCCGTCAGGGGCGAGTCGGGCAGTGACGGGCGCGGGGCAGTCGGACGAGGCGGCGCTGTCTGCCGACGAGCGACTGCCCCGCGCCCGTCGCCCTCCCTCAGCGGGACCTAATTGACCGGCGCTCCGCCGTCGGGATCCTCGTCGCCCCCCTCGAGGATTGACTCGAGCCCAGGGGTCCCCAGCGACAGCCGCATCAACAGCCCCAGTGCAATGAGGAGGTCGGTCTCTTCCAACGTGTCGAACATCCGCGAGATCGTCAGCTGTCCCGTACCGTTGAAGACCTCGAAGGCCAGCAACACCCAGGTGTGCACCCCCGAACTGACACCCTCCCCGCTCGAGTCACGGATCCGCAGCGCCTCAGGCGAAGGGCCCTCCCCAGTCCAGAGGTGGCTCACCTTCCCGGCCACCAGCAGCTCCCGGATGACGGCGTTTCTGTCCTTGATGGCTTCAAGCATGGGCGCGCTCCTCACTGCGTCTCGGTGGCGGCGAAGTCTTCGTTGTACTGACGTAACCACGCGCCCAGCGACTCAGGCATGTCAGTCAGCGCGCTCCCGACGAACTCCGCCAAGAAGAAGAGCGCCTCCCGCCCATCGCGTGCGTCGCACTCCACCAGCAGGCGAGCCGCCTCGACGAAGCCGAGCTCCCGCCCGTCCCCGTCGTAGAAGTCGAGCGCGAAGCGCATCAGCACAAGGTGCGCGGCCGGGAGGGCGCGCGCCTCCACCTTCGTGCGTAGCGACGGAGACGGCCCGTCATCGGTCCACTGCTCGCGCATTCCGCATTCGAAGGCGAACGCCATCCCCACCCCGTTCCGCAGCCGCTGCTCATCCATGTTGCCTCCGCCGAAGGACTTCATGCTGCCACCGCGAGCTTCCAGTCAACCAGGTGCAGTGAGCAGATGGTGTTGAGCACCAGCAGCGCCTCCTCCCGAAAGCGCTCGGCAGCCTCGCACGTCATGAAGGCGAAGCTGAACTCACCGACGAGATGCGCCACGAGCGTGTGCGTCATCTGCCGGTGCTCACCGTGCTCACTCGAAAGCAGGAGGCCGCCATCCGGAAACTCCGCGTCGAACTCCGCTGCCGCAGCGGTGAGCGTCACGAGCCGACTGCGGACGTCCATCTTGCCGGCGCTCGAGAGGCTCGCCTGCAGACGCCTCGCCTCCGACTCGACGCGGAGAATCATCGCCGCCTGGCGGGACGCACGGGGACCAAGGTGCGCGGTGCGCAGCACCGCCGCCGCCGACCTGCCGTGGAGAGCTTCGACGAGGAGCTCAACCGCATCGTGCACAGCTTCCAGCTCGCGCAGTTTCATGGTGCCTCCGACGCAACGGTGACCTGCTGTTCGACTCGGGTGAGGAACATTTCTTCGAGGCGCAGGCCGCGCGCGGTGGCCTGCTCGTTCTTCTTCAGCGCGTAGTCCGCCTGCAGCTCCGGCAGCATCGCGAAGCTGAGCGGGACAATCTCGTTGCCGAAGTAGCAGTACCCCTGCCCGCAGCTCGCGAGCGACTTGATTGCGTTGGGGTGCAGCCGGAACGTCTCCACCAGCTTCGTCGACGCGTCCCCCGTCGTCAGGCTGGTGAAGAGCGCGCCCTGCTGCTGCCGCACCGTCTTCTCGATGACCTGGTGCGTCCCAATGGACTTGCTGACCTTCTCGCAGAGCTCCGGGTTGTCCTGGTTCAGGAGGAACTTCGTTCTCGTGTTGTCCCAGACCGCCGTCGCGAACTCCTTGCTCACCAGCTCGAGGTCGGCAATCGACTGGTGCGCCAGCGTGAAGTGGAGGTTCGCGTCGCGCAGCTTGTTCAAGCTGTCGACGATGGAGATGTCCGCGAAGTTGTAGAACTCGTCCACCGTCACCGCGAAGGGTGTCTGGTTGCGCTGGGTCCGGAAGACCTGGCGCAGGCTGCCTTCCTGCTGCACGTCCATCAGCATCACCTTCCCCATCGCGGGTCCCTGAATCTTGAAGAGGTTCGAGGGGAGCTGCACGTAGACGAGCCCGTTGTGCTGCAGCACGTCCTCGAAGTTGATGTCCGGGGCGTAGGCATTCACGAGCGGGCTGAGGAACTTGTCGACGGCGCCAACGATGCCGGAGAACGCCTTCTGCGCGTCCCTTCCGAGGCGCGTCACCTGATTGGTGGCCTCGCGCGAGGCCTCCTGGTCGAGCGTGTTGGTGAGGCAGTGGTTGAGGGCCTGCGAGTAGCCGCCCGTGTCACCCCACCCCTTCAGGCACACCGCCAGGTCGCGCAGGGTGAAGACGAGGCCGTTGCCCGTGTCGTCCACCATGCCGTGCAGCACGCGGCTGAGGTTGGTGAACATCACCTGCGCCTGGGTGTTGTAGTACTCGTTGTCCCCCAGCGGCATGACGCTGAAGACGCGCTCCGCGACCGCCACCGGGTCGCCGCCTGAGTCGGTCGGCGTCCGCGGGCGGACGTAGACCATGTTGTAGCTGTGCGAGAAGACGTGGGGCTGGTTCCACGCCGGCAACGCGAAGACCTTCAGCTCGGCCTGGCGGCCGGCCAGGGCCGCGATGGCCTTCATGGTGCGCACGTTCTCGTCGCTGCCCTTCGCATCCATTACGAGGACGCCTTTCCCATCGAGCGCGTCCTGCAGCACCGACGGCCAGATGACGCTGGCCGTCTTGCCGGAGCCTGTCTTCCCCATGATGTGGGTGTGCATCGAGCGCTGCTTCATCGGCACGTAGTAGGGACGCCACCGCCAGCCGAGGAGGCCCTTCCGGGCCTCGAGACCGACGAAGGTGGTGCCTGGGGGCCGGCCTCTCACCGCCTCGAGCAGCTCGAAGCGCTGCACGGGGAAGCCCGATACCTCAGGTGAGAAGTGGGTGCCGGTGAGACGGGCCTTCACCTGGTTGTGCCAGAAGAGGAGCCAGTACCTGATGCTGATCGCCAGCGCGGCGATGAGTGCTGCGACGGCAAACGTCGTCACCACCGGATGCGCCACCGCGAAGGCGCGCAGCGGGAGGTACCTCGCCCAGAGTGGCGCCAGCAGCACGCGGAGCGGAGCACCGCCTGGCGAGCCGAGAGCGCCGTCAGGCGCGAAGGCGCGGAGCGAGAGCTCCAGCGCCCCCACCAGAAGAACCGCGACGAGGAGCAGCCGTGGAATGAGCGGGAGTGGATCGCTCGGACGCCCCGTCGCGGTCTTCTGGTCGCTCATGGCTAGGCCGCGCTTCCGGCCGACTCAGCCGCCTGAGCCTCGCTCGCCTTCCCCTTCGTCTTCCCGAGGAACTGGACGTTGGTGGCGATGACTTCGGGGGAGAGCTGTGTGCGGCCCTCCTTGTCGGTGTACTCCGAGTACTTCATCCGGCCCTCGACGAGCACGGTGCTGCCCTGCTGCAGGTACTTCCCGCAGAGCTCCGCCAGCCCTCCCCAGACGACGACGCGGTGCCACTCGACGGACTCCACCTTCGTCCCATCGTCCTTCGTGTAGCTCTCGTTGGTGGCGACCGAGAAGTTGCCGACCGGCTTCCCGGCCGCCGTCGCTCGAATCTCCGGGTCCTGCCCGAGGTTGCCCAGCAGTTGGATGCGGTTGAGGCTTGCCATTGTGTCTCTCCGTGGATGAGCCGCCCCGACAGCGGGCGGGTGCTGCGAAGCGGAGGCGACGACGCGGACCATCCGCGGCGACGGCCCTCCGCGAAAGTCAGGCCTTCCTGAGGCGCCGCAGGAGCTCGTGCACCTCGTTGGCGGCAGTCGGGTACTCGGGCGCGACGTGGCCAGCGGAGCGGGCCTTGTCTCGTCGCTGCTTGAAGTCCGCCTGTGCGGACGCGAAGTAGTCGGTGAAGGCCTTCACGTCGGCCGGCGACAGGCCCGATGGCGCGAGGGCCGGCCCGGGCGGTGCCGTCTTCGGCTCCTCGAGCTGGGCCGCCGGAGCGACGATGCCCACTGCCGGGAGCAGCTCGGCGACCGCCACGTCCACCGTCGCGACGCGGAAGCCGCACACCGCCGTAGGGTGCGCGCGCTTCCACGCGTCGAGGGCTCGCTGCACCGACGCCTGGCGAACGGTCGAGCGCACCAGGAAGAGCACCTCCGGCTTCAGCCCGTCAGGGAAGCGCTCCGCGTACCAGGTGCGTCGCGTCGCAGGCCCCGACACCAGCGAGCAGAAGGCCTCGTACCTGTCCATCTTCGCCATGGTGGCGCCCGTCTTCGACGCGCTCGCGGAGACGATGGTGTGCGTCCCGCACTCGGACTCCACAAAGATGCGACGCCGCCGGCCGGGGACTGTGAGGAACGCGTCGGGCCTCAGCACCCGTGCCTCCAGCTTCGCTCCCGAGGGCTGCTTCCAGGGCAGCTCTCTGTCACCCACCACGCACCAGCTGAAAGCCGGGTGGGCGGCGCGCGCGTAGATGCTGCCGACCTGCTGCCCCCGCCTCGATGAGAGGTTCAGCTTCGCGACTGCTGCGTCCACAGGCGCCGCCAGCAGACCGACCAACAGGTCCGTCAGCAGGACGTGGTGGTCGAGAAACTCAGCCCCGATGTCATCGCGGGGAACCTCGACCTCCGTCTCGGCGAACCGCTCCGCCTCGACGTACCCGGCAGGCGTCAAAGCCCACGCCCGCTTCGCCCCCGTCCTGTCGTACCACTCGACTCGCTTCAGAAGAGCGCGCTCTCCCGCTGCCAGCTTCCTCAGCCGCTGCCGCATCACCGATTCCGTCCGTGACCGAAAGAACAGCCGTCGCAGCTGATCCGCCGCCAGACACCGCGCCTCCGCCAGCACCGCCAGCAACTGGTAGTCGCGCGCCCCCAGCTTCAACGCCGTCATGACTGCGCACCCGTCAGGAGCGCCGTCGTGCTGCTCACCCCGCCCAGCCCGCGCGTGCACTCTCCGGCGCCGTCGCTCCGGCCTTCCACCCCGCCCGAACGCCCCGACCTCACCTGCTGCGCGCCTTCTGTTTCTTCTTTTTCTTTTCTTACTTTTTCAATTTCTACTTCTTCACTTCTCTCTCTTCTTCCACTCCCTCCTCCTCCTTCTCCACTCCAAATCTTCTCTTCCTTTCTTCCTTCCTCACTCCAATCCCCATCCCCCTGAACTCCCCCTCCCTCCCTTGGACTCAAAGTTTCCCAACCCCACTCACTTCCATCTTTATTCAGTCGTTGTGTGAGTGGGGTTGGGAAACGAACGCTGCTCCACGCGCCCTCCTGGGGGAGTTCAGGGGGATGGGCGTTTCCGAGCGCGGAACTCACCGGCCGTCTCACCGGTTGCCTCACCGAATGCCTCACCGGTACGGCGGTGGCCCAAGCGGTGACCCTTTCGGTGAGGCAACCGGTGAGTTGGATCACCGGTGATCTCCAGCCGAAACCTTCGCCTGGGTGCGCTCCGCGATGAGCACCTCGAGCGCCGACCGGAGCGCCGAAACCTGCTCATCGCTTGCGGCTGCGAGTCGGCTCAGGTCCACCACGAAGCGTCGCGCGCTGCGCTCGAAAACAGTGGTCTCCTGAGCTGTGTCGCCTTCGGTGATGGCGGACTCAACGGACTGCTTGCCATCCACGACGCCCTTCACGAATTCCTCGGTGCGCCGCAGGCTCCAGTTCTGCGCCAGCGACCGCCGCATGGCTCCAGCTGCGCGTTCCTCTGCCTGCTTCGGCTTCTCCTTCTGGAGGTGCTCATAGAGCGCGACGAACTGCAGCGCGGCCATCAACTCCAGGCGACGCCGCTCCTCGACCTGCGCTCCGTCAGCACCCTTCCCTGCCGCCACCATGCAGCCGTTGTCGATGGCGTCCTTGATGAACTTGGGCGCCTTCCCGATTCGACGCAGGCGGCGAATCTTCACCAGCGGCTGGGACGTGAGGGTCGCCAGGTCCTCGTTCGTCTTCGCCAGCCCAGCGTCCATCATCTTCTCGAGCGCCCTGCCCTCCTCCACCGGCGTCAGGCCGCTGCGGCTGACGTTCTCGGCGTACGCCATGGACGCCAGCTGCGCGTCCTCAAGGGCAAGTCGAAGCTGCGCGTGGATCCGCGCGAAGCGGGGGCGATCACCCTCCCCTGCTGAGTCGCGGAGCTTCCGGAACGCAGCGACGCGCCGGTGCCCAGCGACGATGATGAAGCGGCCGTCCGACTTGGGGCGCAGGGTGATGTACTGAATGAGGCCCTGAGTGCGGATGCTGCTGGCGAGTTCCTCGAGCTCAGCCGCGTCCATCTTCACGCGCGGCTGGAAGGGGTTCTCGTCGAGCAGGTCGAGGTCGATGGCGCGGGATTCGCCGTCTTTGTACGAGACAGGCAGTGGGGCCTTCGCGGCGTTGCTGATGGTGTCGTCAAGGGTTGTTGCCACGACTGATGACCTCCTGAGTGAGTGACTGGTACTCCTCGGCACCGCGGGACTGCGGCGCGTCGAGAACGACGGGACGACCGCGCCCAGCTGCGTCGCGGATGGCCGCGGACGTGTGGATGACGGTGTCGAAGAGGTCTGCGCCAAACACCTGGCGCAAGGTCGCGAGCATTTCGCGGGGAGTCCGCTCCCTGTCGTCGGCGAAGGTCGGCAAGACCCCCAGCACGCGAACGAGGGGCTCTACATCCAGGCGAACGGCAGCGAGCCACTGGCGCAACGTAAGGGCGCCCACCGTCGCCGCGTGAGCGAGCTCGATGGGGATTAGGACCTCGGGACACGCGACGACCGCGTTGAGCGCCAGCATTCCCAGCGTGGGGCCGCAGTCCGTAACGACGAAGTCGTACCGCTCCGGAACCGCGTCGAGCGCCCTCTTGTACTTCTTCGGGCCAGAGACCGCGTCGCCGAAGAGGCGGCGCTCCAGGAGGTCGTGTTGGGCCGTTGCCGGCACCACATCCAGACCCGCCAGCAGAACGGCGCGGACAGGCGCGAAGGTGCCGGCGAGTACCAGAGCGTCAGCCCCGAACTTCGAATCGACTTCATCCAGCCCGAGAAACTGAGTCGCGTTCCGCTGCGCGTCGAGGTCCACGAGCAGAACGCGAAACTGCTGCTGCGCCAGGGCAACCGCGACGTTGACCGCGGTCGTCGTCTTCCCCACCCCGCCCTTCTGGTTGAGCACCGCGATACGTCGCGCCATGCCCAATAACTACACTCCCTCAATACACCAGGTCAACATGTTGAATATGTCCGCCAGTCATCGCGGATGTCGTTGCCGCCTCTCCCTCGGTGCCACCTCTTGTTCGCCCAGCGGAGGGAAAGGGACCCAGATCCGCCGGAATCACCTCGCGAGGCCTCCTG
The DNA here is from genome assembly GCA_043773025.1 of Archangium sp. Taxonomy (GTDB): domain Bacteria; phylum Myxococcota; class Myxococcia; order Myxococcales; family Myxococcaceae; genus Archangium_A. The sequence continues at coordinate 1,939 of JAYVFP010000181.1, read as the reverse complement.
AACGACAGGGATCTGGCGGATGGTGACGGCACGAGAGATTCGCGCCGCGTACGGGCTGGGCGGTTGCGTAGGCCAGCGCGGAGCACCCCTCTCAGCCTCATTCATCTTCGGCCGCACTGCCGCACTTGTCAGCGGCCTAGGAAATCCTTGACCGTCTTCACGATTCGCTCGCGACGCACGTGCACGAAGTCCTCGAACTTGTCATCCGCCAACAAAGACCGGTCGACGAGAAAGTCGCGCTCCAATTCTGCGTCGCTAAGGGCAGCGAAGTACTCCCAAGGAGGAGCGTCGCTCTTCCGGATGTTTCGAAGTTTTCCCAAGAACGCGAAGTTCCCGATGTCATCGACGAGGTCGGGAAACCGGTGGCGGTAAGAAGCCTGTGGGAAAATGTGATCGACCTCGGCTCGAACCTGCCAGGAGAGCGAATTGCGACAGACGCCGGGTTGCACGATGTTCAAGGCGAGCCGCACGTTCCAGTTCAGCATTTCGTCCGTGGTTTGGATGGCGTGAGCCCGTTGGCGGTCGCGTACGACACCGAGCAGCGCGTCGAGAGGAACGGGCCCGCTCCTCTCGACCTTGAGCACCTCTCTCAGGTGCCGCAGCCGAGCATCCGGGCTGACTCCTCTGTCTCGTCGAACTCGATTCGAATCGACTGGCCGACGACGATGCTTATTTCATCCCCATTCGCTTTGGTCATGGTCCCTCTCCGGTGAAGCTCGACACCCGAAGCTACGTCACACGAGCGACAGGTGAGGGCGCACAAAGGCGCTCTTTCCCGTCAGGCTTTGCCACCATCGACCCCGAAGAGGGAGGGCCTACTCGATCATGGTGAGGCCGCCTTCAGATGCTTGGCGAGCACTTCCTCAACGATGTCGCTCATGTCTCGCTCCTGATTGAACGATTGAAGCCTGAGCGCCTTGGCAGTGGTCTTCGAAAGATAAAGCGTCATCCGGCGTCGGGCCTTCGGAGCACTCGGACCTCGCCGCGAGCCGGCACCCTTCCCTTCACCCGGCGACCGAACAACCTCAAGGACAGTCGGCGAGTTGGCAGGTTCCTGGGATTCAACAAACGATGCCGCCGCGGCGGTGGTGGGCTTTCGGAGCTGTGGAAGAGGCTTATTTGCCATTGGCGACCTTCTTTCGCTTGCGGGTTGGTGCGACAAGTTCCAGCACTTCATCGACGATTCCCTGCAACTCGGCCGCGGCCGCGTCCTTGGGTGCGTACTGCGCGACACCGAGCCCCGCGCCTACGCACTCTTGCCAGGCCATGCGATCGGTCGTCTCACCACGGAGTATTGGAAGCCCGCATTCCTCAAGGGGCGCTCGAGCGTTGCGACCAATGGCGGTGCGCGGCTTCCGCCGTGTCAGCACGACGGCTGCCTGCAGGTTGCGATGAAAGGTCCGGGCCTGCTCGAGCAACTCAACCGTCGAGTTGAGCGTCCACACGTCGGCAGCAGACTGGCCGATGGGAATCAGCGCGAAGTCCGCAACCATCAGTGCAGCCTTCTGGATCTCGCCGAGCCTTCCGGGGGTGTCGATCACCACGTCGTCAAACGAGCGCGCAATCGCAGGGAGCTGGTCGTCTCGGTACATCTCCTTGCCCATCGCCACCACCGAAGGGGCGGCATGGCCCAGCTCCTTCGCCACTTCGACGGCGACGGTCGCGGTTCCCTGTGGGTCTGCGTCGACAATGAGCACCCTCCTCTTTCGAGCGAGGAGCTCCCACGCAATCGAGATGGCAAGGGTCGACTTCCCGACGCCGCCCTTCTGTGAGACGAGAGAGAGGATCATGGAGCTACAGGGTAGGCCCTCAGCGTCGCAAGGCAAGTTCTTAGACGTTTGGGAACCTGAGCGCTTGAACGTCGGGGAACCTGAGCGCTTGAACGTCGGGGAACCTGAGCGCTTGAACGTCGGGGAACCTGAGCGCTTGAACGTCGGGG
>JAYVFP010000180.1:0-11896 GCA_043773025.1 Archangium sp. | reverse complement strand
CAGCGAGGCAAACTGGGGAACTCGCCTCCGAAACGGGTCAGCTCCACCTCCTGCAGTACACCTGCCGCCACCCGCTCGTGCGGGTCGCCCACCACGATGGTGAGACCCGCAGTGCCCACCAGAAGGTGGATCATCGATGCGGCATTGTCCGGCTTCGCCCCGTGGGTCTCCCAATCGCGCAGGCTGCTCAGGTCTCGATAGATGAAGAGCTCAGTGGTGGTCGAGAGCGGTACTTCGCTCAACGAGAAGTACACGCCGCCATCGACTGCCTGAATCACAGCGCGGCGCCATCGCCGGAAGATGGCGTGTGCTGCTGAGTCGAGCGCCTCGGCAAGGCGCTGAGAGGGCACGCTGAAGCTCCGGTCAAAACCGCCGATCATGATGGATCCCTTGGCCCTGAGCCGGCCTGCCGCAGCTCGTCGACAAGGTACTAACACCCACGACTGACATCATTTGCGGCCGATGCCGAAGTAGGTGAAGCCGAGCTCCCGCATCTTCGAAGGCGCGTACACATTGCGCCCATCGAAGACGACCGGCGCCTTCATCAGCCCCTTCATCCGCTCGAAGTCGGGGTGGCGGAACTCGTTCCACTCCGTCACCACGAACAGCGCATCGACCCCCTCGAGCGCGTCATACGGCCGCTCGACGAAGGTGACCCGCTCACCGAGCAGCCGCCGGGCATTCTCGATGGCGACGGGGTCGAACGCAGTGACCCGCGCCCCACCCGCCAGCAACCCCTCGATGATCTCCAGTGAAGGCGCATCGCGCATGTCATCGGTCTTGGGCTTGAACGAGAGCCCCCACACGGCGAACGACTTCCCCTCAAGCGACCCGAAGTGCGTCTTCGCCTTCTCGACGAGCACGCGTTTCTGCCGGGCATTGGTCTTCTCCACGGCGCGGAGCAGATCGAACTCGAGCCCATTCGACTGGGCGGTGTTGACGAGGGCCTTCACGTCTTTCCCAAAGCAGCTGCCGCCATAGCCGACCCCCGGGAAGAGAAACGGGTAGCCGATGCGTTTGTCCGCGCCGAGGCCTTTGCGAATGAGGTCGACGTCAGCGCCCACCTTTTCGCAGAGGGCAGCCACGTCGTTCATGAAGGAGATGCGCACCGCGAGCATGGCGTTGGCGGCGTACTTGGTGAGCTCGGCCGAGCGGGTATCCATGAAGAGGATGGGGTTCTCGGTGCGCACGAAGGGCGCGTAGAGCTCGGCCATCAACGCGCGGGCGGATTCAGAATCGGTGCCGATGACCACGCGGTCGGGCTTCAAGAAGTCGTCGAGGGCGGCGCCTTCTTTGAGGAACTCGGGGTTGCTGACGACCTCGAAGCGGTGCGAGGTCTCCTGGGCGATGGCGGCTCTGACGAGGTCAGCGGTGCCGACGGGCACGGTGCTCTTGTCGACGACGACGGTGTACCCGGTGAGCGCGCGGCCGATGTCTTTGGCTGCTTTCAGGACGTGCTGCAGGTCGGCATCACCGTTCTCGCCCTGCGGGGTGCCGACGGCGATGAACACCACCTGGCTCTTGCCGACGGCGGCGGCGAGGTCGGTGGTGAAGGAGAGCCGCTGCTCGTGCAGGTTCTTCTTCACCAGGTCTTCGAGGCCCGGCTCGTAGATGGGCACCCGGCCGGCGTTCAGCGCATCGACTTTTCGCGCATCGAGGTCGACACAGATGACGTCATTGCCGGAGTCGGCGAAGCACGTGCCCGCGACCAGCCCGACATACCCAGCGCCAATCATGGAGATGCGCATCGGGAGCGGTGGTTACCAGCTTTCAGCGCACTCGACGGAAATCGCCGAATCGAGTCGACAACCCGGCAGGCGTCTCCGAGCAACTAGACTTGGACTGCACCCGATTTGATCGAGGTTCGTCGAGCGAACCATCAAAGTCGAGTCACGAGGCCTCAGCGTGATAACAGGCGAACACCACCGCCATGGCTGCGCCCACCATCCCCTTCAATAAGCCGGTCCATCTCGGGACTGAACTCGACGCCCTCTCGCAGGCGATCAACCTCACCGCGCACACGGCTGGTGGTGGGCCCTTCGGCAAGAAGTGCGAGGAACTCCTGGGCAAGCTGCTCGACAAGCCCACCCTGCTGGTCAGTTCCTGCACCCATGCCCTTGAGATGATGGCGATGCTCCTCGAGGTAGGGCCAGGCGACGAGGTCATCGTCCCTTCGTTCACCTTCGTGTCCACTGCAAACGCCTTTCTTCTTCGTGGGGCAAAGCCGGTCTTCGTCGACTGCGACCTCGACGGTAATCTCTCACTTGCAGATGTCGCGCGAGCGCTGACGCCTCGCACGAAGGCCATCGCTGCGGTGCACTATGGGGGAAGTTCCTGCGACCTTGCGGGCTTGCAGTCGCTGGCAGGGGCCGTGCCCGTGCTGGAGGACGCCGCACAGGCCCTTTCTTCCTCGTTCGAAGGCAAGCCGCTCGGCACTTTCGGTGCGATGGGTGCGCTCTCGTTCCATGAGACAAAGAACATCGGCGCTGGCGAGGGTGGCGCGCTCATCATCAACGACGCGCGCTACTTGGAGCGAGCCGAGTACTTCCGCGACAAGGGCACGAACCGCCGCCGTTTTCTCAACGGCCTCGTCGACAAGTACACATGGGTGGATCAGGGCTCCAGCTACGTCTTGTCCGACCTCAACGCCGCCTACCTTTGGGCGCAGCTCGTCGCGCTCGAACAGATCCAGGCGCGACGCCTCAAGATCTGGACGCGCTACGAGGACGCGCTCCTCCCGATCGAGCAGCGACTGGGTCTCCACATCGTGCGGCCCTCTGCCCGGGTCCGTGGGAACGCCCACCTTTTTGCGCTGGTCCTCCGGAGTCTGGACGAGCGCTCGCGATTCATCGCCCACATGCACACTGCGGGCATCATGACGCCGTTCCACTACGTTTCTCTGCACAGCTCGCCCATGGGTTCGCGTTTCCACGATGGTCGCCCGCTGCCGCTGACCGAGCGGCTTTCGAACTGTCTGGTCCGGCTGCCCCTCTTCTTTAACCTCACCGACGGGGAGCAGGGCCGTGTGATCTCAGCGGCGCTCGACTTCTTCAATGGCCAGACCTGATCTGCTGTCCGTCGTCATCCCCTGCTACCGCTCTGCGGCGTACATCGAGAAGACCGTCGCCGAGCTAACTGCCGAACTCGATGGTTGGTGCGCGTTCGAGATCCTGCTCATCAACGATGGCTCCCCCGATCAGCTGCAGCCGGTGCTCGCGCGCCTCGCGGGGAATGACCCTCGCATCCGGTTCCTCGAACTCGGGGTGAACCGGGGCCAACACTTCGCGACGCTCCGGGGCTTTGCGATCAGCGTTGGCGACTGCGTCGTCACCGTGGACGACGATGGCCAGAATCCCCCCTCGGCGGTGAAGGTAGTCGCGGAAAAGATAGGCTCCGGCGATTTCGACGTCATCTATGGGGAGTTCCGAACCGTAGCGCAGAGGCCGATGCGCCGCCTGGCGAGTTCGCTCAACCGCTGGATGACTCGGCATACGCTTGGGAACCGGCAGGGAATCAAGCTGACGAATATGCGCGCGATTCGCGGCCAGCTCGCGCGGGTCATCTCGAACTCGAGCAATTCAACCCCCTACATCGACGCGCTGCTATGGCGCTCGACTCGACGCATTGGACAGGTCGAGGTCGAGCACCGCACGCGCGCTGATGGAGGTAGCACCTACACGTTCCTAAACCTGCTCCGGCTTTGGCTCTCGCACCTGACACTATTGACCATCATCCCTCTCCAGGTGGCGAGCACGGGCTCGATGGTCGTCTCGGTGCTCGCGTTCCTGGTCGGCGTGGGAGAGTTGGTCCGAGTTCTGGTTGAGCGCAAGGCCCCACCGGGTTGGCTCTCTCTCTTTCTGGCCACGACCTTCTTGTTTTCCACGCTGTTCCTGTTCCTCGCCATCGTCGCGACGTACGTCGGGCGGATCTACGTGGAGATCAACTCGCGTGGTCTGGATTGGGTTCGGTCGTCATCCGCTGATTCCGCGGTTCTGCAGACCGAACGTCAGGGCGGCTCCAGCCAACGGTGAAACGAGTACGAACTTCCGAATGCCTGGGCGCCAAGCCCCCACCATGTGCGCTGAACGGCGAGTTGCTGGAGTTGAGTGGTGACCTCGAGCCGAGTCGCTCCGCGCTTGTGCATCGCCTGAGCTGCCCTGATCACGAGGTGCCGGTAGAGCCCCTGACCACGGAAGTCGGGTGATACGGCGTTGAGCGGCACGCGAGCCACACCGTTCGCGTCGGGGTGCTTGAGCGTGATGAAGCCAGCCAAGCGGCTTCCCGCCCACGCTGTCAGCGTCGAGTCGGCAGCGGGGCCGCCGACCGACGTGCTCGCCCAGGTGGAGTACACCCTCCGTACCTGCTCGCTCGTGAACCCGGGGTCGTTGAGGTAGCGGTTGTAGCTAGATGTGGGGTCGCTGAAGGCAGCCGAGGCCAAGTCTCCCAGTGCGCGAATGTCATTGCTCGTCCCCCAACGGATCGTGAGAGGTGACTCGGACACCTGAGCAATCGGTGGTTCGACCATGGCGAGGGCGAAGTGCAAAACCGTGTCGACCAACTCAAATCCCGCGCGCTGAAGAATGAGGACAGAGGTGCGGTCCAGCGACGGGACACGTGCGGCAAGGTGCTGAAAGCGCTGCTGCCTCGCGTGCTCCAGCGCCAACTGAACGACCTTCAATCCACTTGCCGCGTCGGGCGCCGTCAACTCCTCGACCTTGGCTGCTTCAATGCGCAGTTGGGTGCAGTCCCAGGGTTCGCGACGTAGTCGCACTGAGGCCATTCCCGAGGTCAATTCGATCGGAAGAGGGTTCATTTCTACGAGTGACTCCGGTTCGATGCGGGGTGTGACACCAGTTCTTGATGTTGAGCCACACACCTGAAGCGCTGGAGGCCAAGACGTCAAGTCGTCAAGTCGGTCGGCCAGAGCGCGGTTGCGTGGCGTGCCTCCTTCTGGGACAAGGTCTTCTTTTGGCGCAGGATCGGACTGCAATGACATCCTCCAATGACGGCATTTGTTTTCCCAAGGGCAGACGTGCAGCCATCGTCCTGCTGCTGTTGATCCAGACGGGGTACTTTTTTGCGTTTGGGCAATGGCCACCGACGGTCATCGCGGACAACACGCGCTACGACGAGCCTGCGCTGAACTTGGCAAATGGTCGAGGGCTCTCCATTCGCTACGAGAGTCTCAAAGACCCGACGCTCCGTGACGCGGCGTGCACCCGTGATCCTTCGGCTTGCCACGATGATCTTTACCCGACCGCGTCCTACCCGCCCGGATATCAGTTCTTTCTGGCGGGTGTGTTCTGGATTGCGGGGCATCATCTGGTTGTCGTTGAGGCTCTTCAGTGGCTTCTCTTGATGGCGATGTTCGTGCTGTTTGAAGTCATGGCCAACGCGCTGCTGGGGCGAGTTGGGTACCTGTTTGCGATGCTGGTGGCGTGTGCGTACCCGTTCCTTGCCCGCCAAGCCTCCGTCATCATGGGCGACCACCTCCACGCGGCGCTCCTGCTGGGAGGACTCGGAGTGCTGTCTCTGGACAAGCCCGGCCACCGGCGCGGAGTCTTGGTGGGTGCCCTGCTCGGACTATCGACATTTACGCGGCCGTACAGCCTGTTCGCCGCGCTCGGCATCATCGCGTTCCCCCTTGCGCGTCGAAACCTCAACCTCTCGATTCGGGAGGCTCTCCTGTTCTTGCTCGCTTTTGTGGGCCCCTTCATTCCATGGACCGTCAGAAACCTCGTGGTCTTCGGCAAGTTCATCCCCTTGTCGGCTAGCGGAATTGGCTACAGCCTGTTTCTCAACGAGCTCGAAGCAAAGAACGGGGCAGCGATCGACCCGGCCGCACAGCTCCTCATTAATGAGCGCAGCGCCCAACTCGGTGAGTACCTCGCGGTCGACGTGAACCAGCGCCTGACGGTCGAAGGCTTCAAGTGGATTGCTGGTGACCCATTGGGATTTCTGGGGCTCCTCCCAATGCGCGCGTTGCGCGTCTGGGTAAGCTTGGGTTACTCCGGTCAGGGCTATTCGAAGGCGGTGATAGTGTTGGCGGCGTTCCTGGGCGGACTCCTGCTGCTTGGGGTTGTCGGGATGATCTTGCGTGCGTCGCGAGGCCCGTGGACCGCAATTGCCGTCGTCATTGTTCTGTATTGGGCATTTTTGTTGATTTCGCCCGGAGAAGCGCGGAGGACGCTGCCACTCCGCCTCCCAATGTTGTTGTTCGCGGCAGCGGCAGTCGAGCATTGGTGCGGCCGCTTTCGCGCCCGAAGAGCGGTGGTGAAAACAGATACGATCCAGTCAGGGATCTATCCGGCAGAACTGGACTGAGCGGGCTCAGGAGCTGGTCCACACCCCTGGTTGCTCGATTGCGGATGTAGTCGTCGTCAATCGGACTGGGCCGTCAGGCCTGTCCACGGCGGAGTTTGCTCAGGCTTCGGACCGCGAGCGCAGTAGATACCACGCACGCCACGAGAACGACGCCCTTCCCTGCGAGGGAGCCATGAGCCAGCCATGCGCCGATCCCTACCCCGCCAACCAGCAATGCAAGACGCACCAAGAATGCGGTCGACCAGACAACGCCATCTCGGCCGATCAGCCCCACTAGAACGAGGAAATACAGGGTCGTTGAGAGGGAGATCGCCACACCGACACCACCCAAACCAAGAAATCTTGATGCACCCCACACGAGAACACCGCCAATTACTAGCGCAGCAATCTCCATCAAGAGATACGCGCGCGACCGCCCCTTCACGACGAGCACAGTGGCCATCACCCAACAAGGCAGTCGTAGCAATTCTCCAACCATCTGCCACGGCAACTGCTCAGCCGCCAAATAGAATTTGTCTGAATACAGCAAACGCAGAACAATTTCCGGCAGGGCGACGAAAGCGAGAACAACCGGAAGAAAGAGCGTGAGGTAGGCGCCGGTCTGCTGCTCCATGATTTCCGACATTCGTTTCGGGTCGGCCGAAACGGCACTCAATCGAGGAAGCACGCTTGGCCCAACACTACTGGCCAAGACGCTTACGGACGCGGCGCACAGAGTCATCGCGGCTTGAAAACAGCCGAACTGGTACTCCGACAATTCTATGCGCGCAACAGAACGCATTACGAGTTGAGAAAGCACGACCATGATGCCTGCAACCGCGAAGAGGCTGGACTGACGCGAGAGCATCAGCGCTGAGGCGATGGAGTCTCGCCATGTCGGAGTCTGACGAACAGGCAGTCGGCTCACGTACCAGGCGGAGACAAGCATGTGCGCGGTGGGGACCGAGACCACCGCGGCGGCCCAGTACTCTGCGCGGGCAGGGAAGACCAGCAACCCGACCGCGACGGCAGTGGCAAGCAAGGCCCCGAGTACACCGATAGAAGCAACGCGCTTTACCATGCCGACTCCGGCCAGAATGGCCCGAAGATTCATACCTACGACGCTCGTCACCACACCGACCGACAAGATCGCGACGGCTGCGGAAGAGCCAAGACCCAATCGGTCTCGTACGAGCCAGAGTCCACCAAGGGCGAGGAGCGCACCAACCAGCCCGATGAGCGCGGCGCCTCGCGTGGCGCCCGCTACAACCCTGTCAACGTGGACAGGATCGTGTGGGTACACCTTCGCCAACTCACGTGGCACCACTCCATCGATGCCAAGCCCAGAAACCAGTGTCGCGATGGCCATGGACGCCTGCATCATGCCCAGCGCCCCCATTCCGACCGGCCCCCACGCGACCGCCAAGATCTTGGTCCTGACGAGCCCGACCAAGAAACCAAGGATACTTGCCACCGCGAGGAGGCTCGTCTCCTTCAGGGACCGTGAATCCTCAGAAGTCTCAGTGGAACGCATTGGCGACATGGAAAACTCGACCTGGCTCCTACACCCCTCTCATCAGCAGGTGAAGCATTGCCCTAGCGACGCGATGGCCTTGGCTTTGGCTTTGGCTTTGGCGGCGGCCTGATCGAGATCCACACTGCGGCGGTTTGGAGAGGGTGTGGTTCGCATGCTGATCAAGCGGCCCGCGCGACTTCGCGCAGGAGCGGCGCGAGCGTGAGTGCGACCGCCTCGTGAAACCTGTCACTGAGCGCGAGGGCGCGGAGGTCGAGGACATGTTGCCCAGACTCTTCCTTCCAGCGAGCGCCCTGGCGGCGGAAGCGAATGCCGACGAGCGACTTGCAGGTGGCCTCGACATTGCCGCTGCCGATGGGGAGGCCAAGAGCGCGGGCTTCGGCGTAGCCCATGCGGTCGCGGTGGTTGCGGATGTAGCGGAGCGCGTCGCCGACAGGGCGAACCTCGCCGACCTTCAGCGAGGTGCAGCGAGAGGACTCGAGCGCCTGGATGATGCGCCCCGTCGCGTGCTTGGAGTTGAGGAGGGAGAGCTTCCATCGTGCGAGCACGGCTCTGCCTTCTGCGGGGCCATGGATGAGCGCCGCCGCCTGGCCGAGCTTCTCGATGAGGTGCCAGAAATCGACGAGGCGGTGGACGGTGACATCTGGGAGCTCAGCAGCGAGCGCGTTGTCGAGCAGCGCGTGGAGCTCCGGTGCGCCGTCGGTGAGGATGCAGAGCTTGAGGGCGGGGTTCTTGGCGTGCAGAGCAGCGACGTCGGATGCGAGGCTCGCGCTGAGGGCCATGGCGCCAGACTTCGGCATGCGCCCGTAGCGGATGGTGTGCAGCCCGCGCCCGTCGGCGTCGTGGACCGTCACGGTTCCGCAGTAGGCCATTCGGTAGACGAAGGAGACGGGCCTCTTCGCCGCGCCCTTCTTCGGCTTGCCCCTGGGCTTCGCGCGAGGCTCTTCCATCGGCATCGAGACCCTGTCGATGCTGACGCTCACCGAATGCGCGCCCTCGGGCAGCACGAAGCGCTCGATGAGCACGGACTCGACCTCGGTGCGCACCACGTCGTGCATCGCGCCCACCATGTAGCCCACGCGCTCGAAGCTACAGCGCGAGTAGGGCAGCCGCTTGAGGGTGCGTGCCGTCGCCTCGGCCTCGCGCGAGGTGCCCTGCGCGAGCAGGAAGGCCATCGCCGTCGCGGTCTCCGGCAGCCAGCCGCCCTCTATCGCCCCCAGCCGCGCGCTGATGAGGTCGACCGTCTTGCCGTTCCTCAGGCCATCGGCCCGGTACAGGTTTCTCGTCACCGTCACTTCGCCTTCGAGCGTCTTGTACGACGCTTCGTAGCGACCGACTTTGGTGTGCGGCTTGTCGCCGATGCGGACTCGATGGGCTTCGAGGTCGAGTCCTTGAAGTACCCTCCGCTTCAACTCGAGGCTCACCGCGGTGGTGGCCTCCGTGATGGCCCCCAGTGCAGCGTTCGCGTCGAAGGGCGTCCCGTCCGCCGCCTGCGCCGCCTTCGTCGTCTCCTCCAACCGCTTCAACATCGCCTGCAACTGCGCCGCTACGTCATCCGGGAGTTCCAGTGTCACCTTGGCCATCCCCCCGAATTGCCACGAACTTCGCCGCCAGCGCCAGTCGGTCGATCACGTCAGGTCATGCGCAGGATCAGATCCACACCCTTTGGAGATCCACTCTTGGATCTGACCGCCGCGCCCAGGCAAGCGCTCGTGCAGCTCCAAGGCGACATCTGCTGGCTGATCTGGTACAAAATCGGCTCCGGCTCGCGGAGAGGCAGATCGCTCTCGCTTGGCCGACTGAAGCGGCTGTACCGGGGTTGCCGCGCGGCAACTCACAGCGAGGCAGTGCCTGAACGAAAGTCCAGTGAAGCACCCCGCTCTCTCTCGGTCCTCCCCTCGTGGACCCTTCCTCCGTTCGTCGCGTCGGCACGACTGATCCACGTCTGCGTCGGCACGCGTTGCTCCGCTCAGCGCCGGACACGGCGCGCCTGTCGGCGCCCTTCGGGCTGCGCTCGACGCGCTCACCGTGCCGACTTCCACCACCGCGCTGATGGCTCCAGGGGAACGGTGCTCGACGTCAACTGCCCAAGCAGTGGATCTCCCTGACCGCCGCAAGTGGATCAGCTTGAGGCCTCCGCCAAAGCCTTGGTGCAGCGCCACGCATCGACGCCGATTTACCGACCCCACACCGGGCTGGCGAAAGATCGCGGAGCGCGATCAACTGTCCTTGGTAAGACCGACAGCGCCCCTCAAGGCAAAAGGAACCCCGAATGATCTCGAAACTCAAGCAGCGGCTTTTCCTGCGATTGCCTACGAATCTTGACCGACTGTATCGGGCCTGCAAGCACTACGTCGACAGGCACGAGGGCGAACTGAACGGCGACATGGACTCGAACGGCGAGATGTGGCTCGCCAGACAACTCTGCCCCAATGCCGAAGTCATCTTTGACGTCGGTGCGAATCAAGGAGAGTGGTCACGAAGGGTTCTCGCGTTGAACCCGAGGGTAAAGCTCCACGCCTTTGAACCAAGCGCTCATACCTTCAAGCAATTGATCGTCAACGTACAAAACATAACAGCGAATCAGTTTGGCCTAAGCAATTCAGCGAAGGATGGGACACTACATTCCTTTGGTGAGGGCCATGGCATGAATTCTCTATACGAACGAAAGAGCGTCCAACCCAACGACAAAGAACTCAAGCAGATCACCTCCGAGAACGTCAAACTCGATACTGTCGATAACTACTGCCGCCAAAACAACATCCCAAGGGTCGATTTCCTAAAGATCGATATTGAAGGCCACGATCTCGAGGCACTCCGCGGGGCAGCCTCAATGTTGAGTCGGAAGCAGATAGGCGTAATCCAGTTCGAGTACAGCGCGTGCAATCTTGACTCAGGATTGTTTCTCTCCGACTTCTTTGAATTACTCCAAAGCCATGGGTATCAACTGGCCAAACTCTTGCCAGACGCGATCCGTCCAGTTGCTCGATACGACAGAGGCCTTGAGACATTCCGATACCAAAACTGGGTCGCATTCCTCAGCGGATCCGTCCATCCCCCCTCTCTGACAACGTGAGTGAGACAGCGACCCCGGGGAAATTTACTGTGCAGGGCGATGGAGTTGTCTCTCATGTGTCGATCTATCAGCGTTGGTTCAGGTCGTAGTTGTCGTGCTGTCGTCGGGTGTTCCGCCGGAGCGCAGCGGAGGCGGCCCTGTGGGCCGGGTGGCCGATGATTGCGCCCGTCGTGCAGGATGTGGAGGTGGCAGCCAAGGCGAAGCGGAAGCGATTCACTGCGAGCGAGAAGTTGCGTGTGCTGGCGCTCGCAGACGCCGCGACGGAACGAGGAGCAATCGGGGCGCTTCTTCGCCGAGAAGGGCTCTACTCGTCGCACCTGTCGGTGTGGCGACAGGCGAGAGACGCAGGCGAACTGGACGCCCTCTCGCCCAAGAAGCGCGGCCGCAAGCCCGCGGAGATCAATCCACTCGAGAAAGAGGTCGTCGAGTTGAAGCGCGCGCTCGCCAAGGCTGAGTGGCGCGCCAAGCGAGCCGAAGCGTTGGTTGAACTCCAAAAAAAAGTGGCCGAGTTGCTGGGCACCCCGCTTCCAACGGAGGACGAGACGCCGTGATGAAGACCATCAGGGACCTCGGTCCCGAGGTGAGTGTTGCCGCGGCCTGCGATGCGCTTGGGCTTGCACGGTCGACGTACTACCGGGAGCTGAGCCCAATGCATGGGCCGTTCGAGAAGAGGACCTCGCCCAGGGCGCTTCCCGACGAGGAGCGTCGGGCGGTGCTCGATGTTCTGCCCGAGCCGCGCTTCGAAGATCTCGCACCGGCCGAGGTCTACGCGACGCTGCTCGACGAGGGCCGCTACCTCTGCAGCGAGCGGACGATGTACCGCGTGCTCGAGCAGAACCGGGAAGTGCGCGAGCGCCGAGCGCAACTGCGGCACCCGAAGTACGCCGCGCCCGAGTTGCTCGCTACGAAGCCGAAGCAGCTCTGGAGTTGGGACATCACCAAGCTGCTCGGGCCCGAGAAGTGGTCGTACTTCTACCTCTACG
>JAYVFP010000179.1:0-3986 GCA_043773025.1 Archangium sp. | reverse complement strand
TCGATCTCTGCGCGGTCCTGATCATTCTCGTCGCCGTCGGTGCATACCAGACCCGCAATCACCCGCGCGGTGCCGCGCCTGAGTACACCTTCACCACGTTCGAGCAGCAGCCCGTCGCGCTGCGCTCATTCGTGGGCAAGCCCACGCTCATTGCCGTCTGGGCCCCGTGGTGCGGGGTCTGCAAGGCAGAGTCGGGCAACGTGTCCCGTGTTCACGCCTGGCTCGGTGCTCGCGCGAATGTGATCTCGGTCGCCACCGGTTTCAACGACGTGTCTGAGGTGCGGCAGTACATGACCGCGCAGGGCGTCGATTACCCGGTGCTGCTCGCGCAGGACGACTTTCAGCGGGTGATGCACGTCGAGGCGTTTCCCACCGTGTTCGTGCTCGACAGCCAGGGCCGCATCGTCTCGTCGATGCAGGGCTACACCACCACGCTGGGGTTGATGTGGCGCGTGGTGTGGGCGGGGTTGTCTTGATCAGCTTTCGCACCGTGAAAGACCTGGTGGCCCACTTCGCTCGGCAGAACCGGCTCGTGTTGCTTCCGCTGCTGGTCGTGTTGCTGCTCGCGGCGGTTCTGCTCGTGTTGACTCAAGGGCTGAGTGTCGTGGCCCCGTTTGTCTATGCGTTGTTTTGAAACAGCACAGCCTCCCTCGTTTCCAAGGGAGGCTGTGCTGTTTGTGAGGCCCTCACCCTGACCCTCTCCCAGAGAGACTGTTGAAGTACGCCCTCGACTTCGCTCGGGCTGAACGGATTTCGGCCGGTTCCGTTCGTGCCGAGCGGAGTCGAGGCACCTATTTCACCAGTCTCCCAGAGGGAGAGGGGATTACAGCGCCTTCAGGTACGAGACGAGATCATCGACCTCGGCGTCGGTGAGGCTTGAGGTCTTGCCGTGCTTGTCGCCGCTCTTGCCCGTCATGATGCGGGCCTTGAGGGTGAGCGCGCTGCCGTCGTGCAGGTACGGCGCCGAGCGGGCCAGGCCGAGCAGCGAGGGGGTGTTCAACCCACCGTGCGGCAGCAGCGACAGGTTGTCCTGCACCGCGCCCGTCTGCACGTAGGTGCCGACGTTGGCGAAGGTCTGGTCGGTGTAGCTCTCACCGCCGTGGCAGGTGCCGCACTCGGCCTTGTCGAACGCCGTGCGGCCGCGCTGCATCAGCTCAGCCGAAGTGTCCTTGTGGGGGTTGTCGGCCTTGGGCATCGACTCGATGAACGCGGCGACCTGGGCTTCCATCGCCGGCGTCACGCCCGCGCCGCCCATGCGGTTGGTCACGGTGTGCGTCATGAACGCGAGCAGGTCGGTGAACTCGCCGTTCCAGTGGAAGGGCGCGGTCTTCGCGAGCATGCGGCCCTGCAGCGACGGGGTCTGGCGCGGGCCATCGGGGAAGTTCCACACGTGGCCGTCTTCGCGGCCTTCCAGATGGCAGGTCGCGCAGCTGATGCCCGTGGCCGGGTCATTCATGCGCGCGTCGGTGGCGCTGAAGAACAGCTTGCGACCGGCGGCAGCGGCGGGGCTCAGCGCCTCACGGGTGGTCAGCGAGAAGGTGCCGGCGTTGGTGACGCGCTGGTTGACCGACTCGAGGCGGCTGATGGAGTGGTCGAACGAGTTGAACACCCACGCCGACTTGCCATCGTGGGCGATCGCGATGCCCGTGGGGCCGGCGCCGACGCTGACGAGCTGCTTGACCGAACCCGAAGGCAGGCCGAACTGGGGTGCGATGCCAATGTCGGTCGCGCCGAAGCTGCTGGTGTCTCTCGAGCGGCTGGTGGCGATGACCGAGACGTTGTTCGACTCCATGTTCGCCACGAAGAGGAAGCGGCCCGTGGTCTCGAGGGCGATCGCCTTGGGGCCCTGAACCGGCATCTCGGGAATGGGGCTGGTCAGCAGCATCGGGGGGCGATCGTTCGAGCCTTCACCCTGGCAGGTGGTGAGGTCGTCGACCTGCGGAGTGCCATCGTTGCCGAAGGTGAGCAGGGCGGGCGCCGCGACCGCGGTGGTGCCGCAGCTGCCGCCGCCGTAACCCGAGCTGCCTCCACCGGGAATCGGCTCCTTCACGCCGCCGCCGGGCGCGGTGTTCAGCACCGAGTCGGTGGCGATGAGCGAGACCGCGTAGAGCTGCATGCCATCAGAGGAGACCGTCATCGCCTCGAGCCCCATCGGGCGCGCGGTGGTCAGGCCCTGGCGACCGGGGAACGGGGCGAACTCAGGGGAGGGCGCACCACCGTTGCCGCTGTTGGTGGTGACGATGCCCAGCGCCGCGGCGTTGAGCGCTTTGAAGACGTCCGTGCCCGACCTGGTCACCTTCGCGGTGTTCAGGTCGACCATCACCAGGTCGCCCTGCTTGTAGAGCGAGATGGCGGCCTTTCCGTCGCCCATCAGGGTGAGCGCGCGCGGCTCGTGACCGACCGGCAGTTCCCACTTGAGCGAGAGGGTGGCCGTATCGAAGGCCATCAGGGTGCCGAAGTCAGAGTCGGTGAGGCTGGTGGCGTTGACCACGTAGAGCGTCTTGCCGTCGGTGGAAGCAGCGAGCGCGACGGGCTCGACACCGACCGAGATGCGCGCCGACTCAGCGGTGTCACCCTTGCGGATGACGGACACGCTGCGATCGAGGCGGTTGGTCACGAAGACCGTGTCATCGGGGCCGACTAAAACCTTCTCGGGCTGCCGGCCGACGGAGATCTCCGAGATGACCGTCTGGGTGCGCGCATCGACCACGAAGAGCGTGTCGAGGTCGCCGTCGGCCGCGAACAGCAGCTTGTCGTCTCTGCTGACCGCCAGAGAGCCGCTGGCCGTGTTGCCGCCCGCCGTGGAGTTGTTGCTACAGCCCGGCGCCAGGAACATCACGGCGGCCAGTGCGGCACCCAAGAGTCTGTTCTTCATGTGAAACCCCGGTTTTCTGAGGGACGGCGAGAGTGAAAAGCTCGGAATCAGGAGGAGGCGGGAACCCGAAGAATCATCAATGCAGGCACAGAGCCAGCGCGCAAGGACACGGCTGCAAATCGCGGAACGCCGTGGTTTCGGTGAAACACCTCGAGGTGGGATGCAGGCTTACTTTGCAGCCGTCTGTTTCTTCACCGCCTCAGCGCCCGCCTTGGCCGCGGCCTCATCCAGGTACCTGGGGGTCTCAGCCAACGAAAGGTCATCTTTGAACCGATACAGTCGAGGCATACCGGTCGGCACGTTCAGCTCGACGATCTCGTCATCACCAATTTTTTCGAGGTGTTTGATCAACGCTCGCAACGAATTTCCGTGGGCGACCACCAGCACACTCAACCCCGCACGAAGCTGAGGCACCACCGAGTCGTGCCACCACGGCAACACACGAGCCACCACGTCCTTCAGACACTCCGATGCGGGCAACGCGTCGGCCGCGAGCAACCGGTACCGCGCATCTTTCGCGGGGTGGTGCTCATGCTCCACCGTGACCTGCGGAGGAGGCACGTCGTAGCTGCGGCGCCACAGCTTGACCTGATCAGCGCCGAACTGCTGCACCATCTCGACCTTGTCCTTGCCCTGCAGCGAACCGTAGTGCCGCTCGTTGAGTCGCCAGGTGCGGCTGACGGGAAGAAAAACCTGCCCCGAGGTCTCGAGCGCGAGGTTGGCCGTGCGCACTGCGCGGGTGAGCACCGAGGTGTGGCCGACATCGAACCGCAGGCCGGCGTCTTTCATCTGCTTGCCCGCACCGCGCGCTTCGGTCTCGCCGAGCGCGGTCAGGTCGACGTCGACCCAACCGGTGAAGAGGTTCTTTTCATTCCAGGTGCTCTGGCCGTGGCGGACGATGACGAGGGTCGAGGTCATGGCGGCCGTATATCAACTGCGACAGCAGGGGACCGGCTTCGCCGGCGATTCCATCGGAGGAACAGGTCGTCTCGAGCAGGGGACCGGCTTCGCCGGCGATTTCTTTCCGAAGAACAACCGGTCCTCCTGAGCGAAGTCGAAGGAGCACTTCCGCCTCGCGCAGCAAGTGGCATCTCGACTTCGCTCGATGCGA
>JAYVFP010000178.1:0-37693 GCA_043773025.1 Archangium sp. | reverse complement strand
AGCGCCCACCGTTCATCCCGAGCGGAGTCGAGGGATTACCTCGCCTTCGGGCGGTAAGTGCCCCCTCGACTCCGCTCGGGGAGACCGGTGATTGGAGTGATTTCTATTTCGGCCAACCCTGTCGGGGAGACCGGTGATTTCCTGTTTTTCAGCGCACCGACCTGACGCCTTTGTCGGCCAGCTCATCGGCGCGTTCGTTGCCTTCGTGACCTGCGTGGCCCTTGACCCAATGCCACTTGATCTCGTGCCGCAGGGTGGCGGTCTCGAGCAACTGCCAGAGGTCCGCGTTCTTCACGGGCTCCTTCGAGGAAGTGCGCCAGCCGTTCTTCTTCCAGCCGTGAATCCAAGTGGTGATGCCCTGCATCACGTATTTGGAGTCGGTGTGCACGTGCACCTTCATGGGCCGGGTCAGCGCGTCGAGGGCCTTGATGACCGCGGTCAGCTCCATGCGGTTGTTGGTGCTTTCTTTCTCGCCGCCGAAGAGCTCGCGCTCCTTGCTGCCGTAACGAAGCAGCGCACCCCAGCCTCCTGGGCCGGGATTGCCGCTGCACGCGCCGTCAGTGAAGATCTCCACCAGAATCTCGGTCATCGAGACGCCCTAAAGCACTTCACTCCGAGGCTGTCTCCCTCTCCCCGCTTCGCAGGAGGAGAGAGTTCATTGGTTCCACCAGGCCTTCACGTCTTCGAACCGCTGCACCTTCGGCACGTCGGGCAGGCTCGCCAGAAACCGCGCCCCGTAGCGCTTCTTGAGCACCCGCACGTCACCCAGCGCGACGACACCTCTGTCCTTCGCCGTGCGGATGAGCCGGCCAAAACCCTGCCGCAACGCCAGCGCCGCCTGCGGCACCTGATAGTCGTCGAACGGCTTTCCGCCCGCCTCTTTCACCGCGTCCATTCGCGCGGCCTGCAGTGGCTCGTTGGGTGGTGAGAACGGCAGACGATCGATGATGACCATCGACAGCGCATCGCCCGGCACGTCCACGCCTTCCCAGAAACTCTGCGAGGCGAACAACACGCTGGGCTTCTCGAGGAACTTGTCGAGCAGCGCCCGCCGCGGCAGGTCACCCTGCTTGAACACCGGCACCTGCAGGTGTTTCGCCACCAGCTCATGCACGGCGTCCATGTGCTTGAGCGAGGTGAACAACACGAACGCCCGCCCGCCCGACAGCTCCAACAACCGGTACACCTCTCGCGCGAACTGGAGCGTCCAATCAGGGCTCGACGGCTCGGGCAGATACCCGGGCACGTAGAGCAGCGCCTGCTTCGGATAATCGAACGGCGACTCGACCTTCATCGCGTCCCAGTTGCGGTCGGTCAGGCCCAGCCGCGCGACCACGTACTCGAAGTCACCACCCTTCGACGACGCGGTCTGCAAAGTGGCCGAGGTGAACACCACGCTGTCGACCGAATCGTAGAGAAACGTCGAGAGCGACTCCCCCACGTCGATGGGCGCCGCGCGAAGTGACAGCGTGCGGCCGCGCGTGCTCGCCCAGTACACCTGCGTCGGATCATCCGACTTCATGGTGCTCTCGAGCGCGAAGGCCGACTCCACCGCGCGCCGGTGGAAGGCGCCCAGCTCGGGATCATCTTCAGGGCACAACGCCGAGATGCCGTTGAGCGTCTCCTGCACCAGCGCCGCCTGGGGCCGCGCGTCCACCAATGAGTCGGGCAGCAGCCGCAAGTCGACCTGCGCCCGCCCTTCCCCGAACGCGTCACTTGCCACCGCCGGCCCGGTGAAGAGCACGTCGGAGACGCGGGTGAAGAAACGCTCTGAGCGGGTGCGCAGCTCGAGCGCCATCGCCGTCAACGTCGCGTGATGCTCAGAGGTGCGCGGCAGATTGGTGAGCACGTCGGTGGCCAGCGTGGCCAGGCGGCCCGAGCTCGAGGTGATGCCGAAGAACTCGGTGGCCACGTCTTCCAGCGCGTGCGCCTCGTCGAAGATGACCGCGTCGTACGCAGGCAACACGCCCAGCTCGAGGTCGCCCGCGCCGCGCAGCTTGAGCGAGAGGTCAGCGAAGAACAGGGCGTGGTTGACCACGATGAGCTGACACTCCGCCGCTTCCCTGCGAGCGCGGGTGACGAAGCATGACTCGTAGAGCGGGCACCGCGCGCCGGTGCAGTTCTCAGAGGTGGTGGAGACCTGGAACCACGTCGACCAGAGATCCGGCAGCTGCGTCTCAGCGCGATCTCCCGTCTCGGTGCTGTACGCCCACTCACGAAACTCATCCCAGTGCACGGCGTCGTCGGGAGCAGAGAACAGCGGCTGCTTCTCGAACCGCTCGAAGCGCTGCGCGCAGAGGTAGTTGTTGCGCCCCTTGAGCAGGGCCGCGGTCACGGGCAGGCCGACTCGATCCCTCAGCAGGGGAATGTCTTTGAGGAAGATTTGCTCCTGCAGCGTGCGCGTCGCGGTCGAGACGATGACGCGTTTGCCCGACAACACCGCCGGCACCAGGTACGCCAGCGTCTTGCCGGTGCCCGTGCCCGCTTCGGCGAGCAGGAACCGCTTCTTGTCGAGCGCGTGCGCCACCGAGCGCGCCATCTCGAGCTGCGTGGGGCGGTGCTCGTAGCCCGGCATCGCCGCCGACAGCGCGCCATCGGGCCCCAACACGCCGTCGACCGTGAGCCCCTCGAGGGTGGACCACTTGCGCCGGCGGCGCGGTCCCTCTTCCTGGTCTTCCGAACGGCTGCTCACGAGCCCTCCTCTATCGAGTTGAGGGGTAAACGCCACGGCGCCCTCACTGAACCAAATGGTTCAAAGGGAAGCCATGAACGCACGGGGTCCACTTCACCCCGGCGACAGCATTTGACCCTGGGTGGATTCGCGGCCCCGCTGATTATTTCAGCCGTGCTGAGAGCGGCCTGACCACTCGAACACGACGGCTCGGCGCTTGCGTCTCTCCAGCGAGCTTGAAGCTCCCCACGTCATTTCAGGTTGAAAGCCACGACGGGCGAAAGCTGATGATGGCCCTCATCTACACCGTGGTCGGGGTGCCCTACATCGCCTGGCTGTGGATTCTCGGGGGGTTCAGCGCGGCCTCGCTGCTCGGTTCGTTGGTACCGGTCTCTGCTGTCACGTTTTTGCTCGTGGTACGCCGCGAAGAGGCCTGGGTGTGGATCTACCCGCTCGGGGTCGCGCCGCTTCTCACCTGTCTTGCGGGTGCGGAGGTCTCGGGTGCGCCTGCTTTGTTCATGGCGTTGTTGATGGGCGCCGCGGGCATGAATTGCCTGCACGACGATCGCCGCTCGGTGATCATCTCGTGGGCCTGCTGTACGGTCGGCTTCGGCGTGCTCTCACACGCACAGGACCCAAACGCGTGGGGCCTCGGCGCTGCGATCATCGCCAGCCTGATGCACCTCACCATCAGCCTGATGCTGTTCTTCAAAGCAGAGCAACACCGCGCAGCGCTCGCCACCGCTACGAGGGCCACCCGCGAAGCGCAGACCGCGCTGGGCCAGGCGAACGAAGCGCTGAAGACGCGCGAACGTTTCCTCGCGAGCATGACGCACGAGCTGCGCACGCCGCTGAGCGGAATCATCGGCATGGGGCTGCTGCTGCCTCCGAACGTGTCACCCGAAGTGAAAGACATCATCGACACCATCAACGCCTCGGCGACCAGCCTGCTGGAGATCGTCAACGACGTGCTGATGTTCTCCAAGGGGAAGTCGGGCACGTTGGAGCTCAGGACGTCGGTGTTCTCGCCGGTCGGAGCCATTCGTGAGGCGGTGCGCAGCATCAGCGCACAGGCGCATCAGAAGGGGCTCGAGCTGCTCTTCGACTTCGGCGCCGACGTGCCCGCTTCGATGAATGGTGACGAGCTGCGGTTTCGTCAGGTGATGATCAACCTGGTAGGCAACGCCCTCAAGTTCACGCAGCGCGGCTCGGTGGTGGTGCGCGTCTCGTACTCTCCGGGCCCCGGTTCGTTGTGCGTCGAGGTGGTGGACACCGGCATCGGCATTCCCAGCGAGCGGCTGGCGAGCGTGTTCGAGCCGTTCGTGCAGGTCGACGATTCGCACTCGCGGCGCTTCGGCGGCACCGGCCTGGGTCTGGCCATCACCTCGCAGTTGATCGGGTTGATGGGCGGCAGGCTCGAGGCAGAGAGCCAGGTCGGCGTGGGCAGCACCTTTCGGTTCCTGGTGCCGGTCGGCGCGGTGGAGCAGGTCAACGGCCTCGTCACCGTGGAGAAGCCGTACTCGGCGCAGGACCTTCAGGTGGCGGTCAATCGGCTCGAGCAGTTCTCGATGGCTCGGTCGACGGGGCCCGTCACGCACGCAGAACGACTCGACGCGCTGGTGGTGGAAGACAACAGCATCAACGCGCGGGTGGCGGTGGGGCTGCTGGGCAAGCTCGGCCATCGCGCGGTGGTGGCGAAGAATGGTGTGGAGGCCCTTCGTGAGCTCGCAGTGCGGCGCTTCGACATCGTGCTGATGGACATGCAGATGCCTGAGATGGATGGGCTCGAGGCGACAGCGCGCATTCGTCAGGATGAGCTGGGCACGGCGCGGCACTTGCCGATTCTGATGGTGACCGCGAACACGCTGCCCGAACACGAAGAGGCGAGCTTGCGCGCGGGCGCCGATGCGATGCTGGCCAAGCCGCTGAGCCCTGAGAAGTTGGAGCGCATGTTGAGACTGCTGATCGGAGCGGGCGCCCAAGACGCGGCCTGAGTCCCCTCGCGCTGCGAAGCGGGAAGAGTGTCAGGGGAGAGCGGGGTGCGGAGCGCAGGCAACTTCGTCCCCTTCGGGGCCGGGCTCGGCTACTTTGCCGCCACCTTTTCCCCCAAAGGATTCTTGACCCATGGCTGACTCTCCCCGCGTACTTTCCGAGAAGGCCGCTCGCCAACTCTCGAACACCACCAAGACGCCGCCGCTGTGGCGGGGCGCTACGCCGCGCTGGTTGACGCAGATGATTCCGTGGACTCCGGTCGAGGCCGGCGTCTACCGCGTCAACCAGGCGCTCGATGATGACTTCGCGGTCAAGTGCAGCCCGGCCCAAGGTGAGCCGCTGCCCGTCGCGTTCAGCGACTACGACCCTCAGCCGCGCGAGTACGTGCTGACCTCGGTCACCACCACCATCGAGGTCGACACGCGCATCTCAGACCTGTTCCGCAGCCCGATGGATCAGGTCAAGGAGCAGCTGAGCCTCACGGTCGAGAAGCTCAAAGAGAAGCAAGAGAACGAGATCCTCAACAACCGCGCGTACGGTCTGCTCAACAACGCAGACCCCGAGATGCGCATCAAGCCGCGCCGTGGGCCCCCCACGCCGGACGATCTCGACGAGCTCATCTCCACCGTGTGGAAAGAGCCGTCGTTCTTCCTGGGCCACCCCAAGACCATCGCGGCGTTCGGCCGGGAGTGCACCCGCCGCGGGGTGCCGCCGCCCACGATGACCCTGTTCGGCGCGCCCTTCCTCACGTGGCGTGGGTTGCCGCTGGTGCCGTGCGACAAGCTGCCCATCAAGGGCAACAAGAGCGACCTGCTGCTGATTCGTGCCGGTGAGCGGAAGCGCGGCGTGGTCGGTCTGTTCCAGCCCGGTATTCCCGGTGAAGTGAGCCCCAGCTTGTCGGTGCGCTTGATGGGCATCAACCAGGCAGGCGCGGCTTCGTACCTGCTCTCGCTGTACTGTTCCGTGGCCGTGCTCACCCACGACGCACTGGGTGTGCTCGAGGGCGTCACCATCGACAACTACTACGAGTATGCCTGAGCGTTCTCCTGACGACGTGCCGGTGCCGCGTGAAGTGAGCGCGATGCAGGGTCATGCGCCTGCTCCGACGAACGTGCTCAACGTGCCGGCGCAGCATGTGCCGACCCCCGGGCTCGCGTTCGCGGTGATGAGGGTGCCGGGTGCGCCGACGTTGCCCGAGGCAGACCCGGCGTCGATGAACGTGCTGCTCGCGCGCATGGCGACAGAGATGTTCCGCGCGCCTCCGGTGGTTGATCAGCCGTCGGTCACTGATCAGCACGCGACCCCTGGCTTCCTTTCCCCTCAAGGGGAGAGGGGCCAGCCTGAGGCGCCACAGTCGACTCCGACTCAACAGTCACACCCCCTCACCCCGACCCTCTCGCCCGCGGTAGTGAGGGAGGCGATTGCCCCAGCTTCACCGTTTCATTCGGTGCCCAGCTTCGATGCGCTGCTGATCAACCCAGCGCCGCTGCTCAGCTTCCCGCTGATGGAGAAAGCGCCTGCGCCTGCGCCCCGAGAGCAGCACCACACGCCCCCCTGGCAGCTCGACACCGGCGTCCCCACCCTCGAGCCGACCCGCGGTGTCTTCGATCCACACGCGCTGCGCCGTGAGTTCCCCATCCTCGACCAGAAGGTGAACGGCAAGCCGCTGGTCTGGCTCGACAACGCCGCCACCACGCAAAAGCCGCAAGCAGTCATCGATCGCCTCAAACGTTTCTACGAGCACGAGAACTCCAACATCCACCGCGCGGCGCACACGCTGGCCGCCCGCGCGAGCGACGCCTACGAGGCCGCCCGTGAGAGCGTGCGCCGCTTCATCAACGCGCCCTCGGTCAAAGACATCGTCTTCGTGCGCGGCGCCACCGAGGGCATCAACCTCGTCGCGCAGAGCTGGGGCCGCCGCAACGTCAACCAGGGCGATGAGCTCGTCATCACCTGGCTCGAGCACCACGCGAACATCGTCCCCTGGCAGCAGCTCGCCGCCGAGAAGGGCGCGAAGCTGCGCGTGGCGCCCGTCGACGACCGCGGCCAAATCATCCTCGAAGAATACGAGAAGCTGCTGGGCCCGAAGACGCGGCTCGTCTCGCTCACCCAGGTCAGCAACGCGCTGGGCACCATCACGCCCCTGCGCGAGATGATTACGCTGGCCCGCCGTCACGGAGCGAAGGTGCTGGTCGACGGAGCCCAAGCCGTCTCTCACCTGCGCGTCGACGTGCAGGCGCTCGACTGCGACTTCTTCGTCTTCTCAGGTCACAAGGTCTTCGCGCCCACCGGCATCGGTGCGGTGTTCGGCAAGAGCGACGTGCTCGAGGCGATGCCCCCCTGGCAAGGCGGCGGCAACATGATCGCCGACGTCACCTTCGAGAAGACCGTCTACCAGCCGGCCCCGAACAAGTTCGAAGCGGGCACCGGCAACATCGCCGACGCCGTGGGTCTGGGCGCTGCGCTCGACTGGCTCACCCGGGTGGGCCTCGAGAACGTCTCCACCTACGAACACGAGCTGCTCGTGTACGCGACCGCGAAGCTGCTCGAGGTGCCGGGCTTGAAAATGTACGGCACCGCGGCCGAGAAGGCGGGCGTGTTGTCCTTCACGCTCGAGGGCCAGAAGACCGAAGAGATGAGCGCGCTGCTCGACAAAGAAGGCATCGCGGTGCGTTCGGGCCATCACTGCGCGCAGCCCATTCTCCGGAGGCTCGGCGTGGAGGCCACCGTGCGCGCGTCGCTCGCTCCGTACAACACGTACGAAGACCTCGACGCGCTGGTCGCTGCACTTCATCGGTTGCAGGCCGGCCGATGAAGCACGTCACGCCGCGGGAAGCCGAGGCGTTGCTGGCCGCGGGCGTCGTCGAGTTGATCGACGTACGGGAGCCGCGCGAATGGGCGAACGGTCACCTGCCCGGCGCGCGGCACGTTCCACTCGATGCGCTGCGGATGAACCCCAGGCAGAGGCTCCCCCCAGAGCGCCCGGTGATGTTCGTGTGTGCAAAGGGAGGCCGCAGTCAGACCGCCGCCGGGCTCGCTGATCAGCTTGGCCTCACGCAGGTGTACACCATCGACGGGGGCACCGAAGAGTGGGCCCGCCTGGGGCTGCCCATCGAGGTGCCTGCGCGCGCGCAGGTCGCCCCCGTGGTGGCCGAGCCGCCGCCCGACGACCTGGAGGCCGTGATGCCCGAGCTCGACGCGGTCATCGGCAGAAACCTGCGCGAGCTGCGCACCCAACGCAGCCTCTCGCTCGACGCGACGGCCCGGCTCACCGGCCTGAGCCGCGCGACGTTGGGGCAGATTGAGCTGGGCACCAACACGCCGAGCGTGGGCGTGGTGTGGAAAATCGCCCGCGCCTTCGAGGTGCCCTTCGCCGCGCTGCTGGCCGCGCACACCAAGGTCACCACCGCGGTGCTCCGCAGCGACAAGGCCAAGCGGTTGATCAGCGCCGATGGCCGCTTTTCGTCACGCGCGCTGTTTCCTTTCGGCGAGTCGAACACCGTGGAGTTCTACGAGCTGTGGCTCAAGGGTCACGGCCGGGAAGAGGCCGAAGCGCACCAGCCCGGCACGCGCGAGAACCTCGTGGTCACCTCGGGGAAGCTGGTGGTCGAGTTCACCGGCACGCGCCACGAGCTCTCGAAGGGTGACGCCATCGTGTTCGGCGCCGACGTGCCTCACGTGTATTTGAACCCCGCCAGCGAAGACTGCTGGATGCACCTGGTGATGACGTACAGCCATGTCTGAAGAGCGATACGTCTTCCCCGCGGCGGTCGAAGGCATGCTCAAGGGCCTGGGCCCGCGGGCGACCTCTGAGTTCAAGGCGCACCTCAAGGCGAAGGGTCTCGACGTGGAGAAGGTGCCGCCGGCCATCCCGATGGTGGTGTGGACTCCGTACCTGCGGGCGGCCGCCACCTTCTGCTGGCCTGCGGTTCCGGAAGAAGAGGCGATGCGCCTGCTGGCGCTGCACTTCATTCGCGGCTGGCAGAACACCACCATGGGTTCGGCGGTGTCGGTGATGCTGCGGCTGCTCGGCCCCGCCCGCACGCTCACCCGGCTCGATCGCGCGTTCCGCACCTCAGACAACTTCACCCGCGCCACCACCGAGCTGGTCGGCACCAACGAGGCGTTGATCACCATCAACGAGGTGCAGGGCTCACCCTCGTATTGGATTGGCATTCTCCAGGGGGGGCTCGAGGTGCTCGGCCGCGCAGGTGAGGTGACGCTGCACTCGGTCTCTTTGCCCAACGCCACGGTGCGGGTGATCTGGGCTGACTGAGGTCTTCAAGTGTGGTGGCCTTCGGGCACCATGAAAAACGCGCTGCTGCTCTCGTTGCTCCTCCCGTTTTCTGCTTCGGCTGCGACGTACGAGATGGCCGACCTCAAGGCCCTCGACAAGGATCAGTCGTGGCGCGAGCTGGTGGAACACCTCAACGACGTCCTGCCCTCGAAGCGTGACGCGGAGTGGAAGGCGATCGCCGACCGCGCGTGCACCTTCGTGCTCGACCCTTCGGAACTCAAAGACCCCGCGAGCTCACAGCGCGCGCTCGATCAAATCGACGAGCTGGTGAAGCGGTACGGGTGGCTGAAGGAATCGAAGGCCTTCATGAACAAACGGGCGGAGGTGGGGTTCAAGGCGCTGGGGTGGACGTTCCAGAACTACCGCCACGCGAGCGGTGATGATCAATGGATGGAGAAGCTCAAGGCCTTCGTCGCGGCCGATGCGGTGACCCCGGACCTGCCGATGCGTGCGCTCAAGCTGGTCAACAGCCGGCTGGTGGCGGTGGTCGCCTTTCCGTTCGTGAAGCCGGCGCTGGCGAAGGGTGGCAAGGCCGCGTGCAAGGAGGCCGAGGTGCAGCAGACGATTCTGGGCGCGCTGGCGGAGGGCTCGTGGACGGTGGAGGCGAACGAGGCGGCCAGCACGTGTTGGGATGAGTTCAAGCCGGTGATTTCGGCGGAGGTGTTGAAGGTGGAGACCACTCGTACCGCCGCGCTCAAGTTGTGCCCGACGTTGGTGGAGAAGAAGGCGCTCAGCAGTGAGCCGCTCAAGAAGGCTTGTACGTTCAACTGACCTGAGCCGGGCACCGCTCGTCCCGAGCGAAATAGCGAACGGGCACCGCTCATCCCGAGCGGAGTCGAGGGATTGCCTCTCCTTCGCACTGCAAGTGCCCCTTCGACTTTGGCTCGGGGAGAGGGAGTTCCTGTATGAAGCGGCGGTGATGTTTCGGCCCCTGCTGGTGTTGCTGCTCTTGTTGACCGCTTGTCCCGCTCAGGTCCGCTACCGGGCGCCCGGGAAAATGCGGCCGGTCAGCAGCGGCACGCGCGCCAACATCGGGTTGCCCGGGGCCGATGCGAAACCGCCCGAGCGGCTGCGCATGCACGTCATCGACATCGGCCAGGGCGCGGCGACCTTGTTCGAGTTCCCCTGCGCGGCGGTGCTGGTGGACACGGGTGGCGAGAGCACCTCGGACTTCGATTCAACGCGCGCGCTCAAGGCGTACCTCGAGGCCTTCTTCGCCCGCAGAGCCGACTTGAACCGCACGCTGGCTGCGGTGTTCATCACGCACCCGCACATCGACCACACCCGCGGGTTGCCGCTGGTGATGAAGGACTTCACCGTCGGGCAGTTGATCACCAACGGCCAGGCGCGCGGCGTCGACGGGCTGGTGCTCGAGTCGGGTGGTGAGACGCAGGAACTCGCGGAGCAGGCGATGAAGAAGAAGGGCGCGTTGCGCACCGTGGCGCGCGCCGAGGTCGAAGCCGGCAAGGGCGTCACCGACGCGCAGATCGACCCCGTGACCTGCGGCGAGGTCGACCCGGTCATCACCGTGTTCTGGGGCGGGCTCAAGCAGAACACCGAAGGCTGGGAGAACAAGGTGTTCTCCAACGCGAACAACCACAGCCTGGTCATCAAGGTCGACGTGGGCGGCCACCCGGTGCTGGTGACCGGTGACCTCGAGACCGAAGCGATTCATTCCCTGCTCGCGGCGCACGGCTCGATTCTCAACAGCGACGTATTCCTGGTCGGCCACCACGGCTCGGCCAACGGCACCACCATGGGGCTGATGAAGACGCTCACGCCCTGCATGGCGGTGTTGTCGATGGGCTCGATGACCCGCGAAGAAGATTGGACCGCGTGGGCCTACGGTCATCCACGCAAGACGGCGGTGCAGACGGTGACCGCGGGCCTGGGCTGCAGCCGCCCCCCGCGTGACGTGCAGGTCGCGCTCGGGCAGCGCCGCTTCGAGGGGTACACGGTGGGCAACGCGCTCTACGGAACGGGGTGGGAAGGCACCATCGTGCTCGAAGAGAGCGCGCACGGCACCTGGAAGGCCTTCACCGAGCGCTGACGGGGGGCGGCAACGAGCCGGGCATCGCGGCGCGCGCGCCTTCACGCAGGGCGCTGAACACCGTCGACTCGAGGTTGCTGATCAACCGTCGGGTGTGATCCGCGTCGCCATCGAGCAGCATCACACTGTCTTCGTTCTTCGCGTTGACCAGAAAAACACCGAGCAACGCGCCGTCACTCAAGTCGAAGGCGAGCACCTCGGCCTGGTAGCGCCCGCTGACGAACTTCTTGCTCTCCAGTGACAGCTGCGGCGGGGTGAACTCGATGAGGCGAATCACCAGCACGTACTTCAAGCGCTCACACGCGGTCAGATACGACTCGACCACGCTGGGCACCGGCCGGGTGAAGGCATCACCGAAGTAGCCCTGCTTGCCGAGCAACGAGCCACACTGCAGCAGCGGGGCCGAGTCGAGGGTGCGCAGGTGCACCGCCTTCGCGTCGCCCGGTCTCGAGACGTCCTCCGCGTAGATGAACATCGCGTTCGACTCGGCCTTGCCCGACTGCTCGAGCACGAGGGGCGCGCTCTTCATCTTCAAGGCGGTGCCAGGCTCGACGGCGGCGAGGCGGGCCTGCAGCGCCTGGATACGTCCGAAGTTCTTCTCAACCCCGGAGCGGTGTTGGGCGATGACGTCGGGCACCGACTCGCAGCCCAACAACAACCACGGCAGCAGGAGCAGGCGCCTCATTGACGGCTGACCATGACAAGCCCGGACCGCGATTGCACGTTCGAGCACTCGTGGGCATGAGGTGTTCATGGCCCGACCTGATCCGCACTCCGTGACCGATGACGCGCAGCCGACCACCCGCCACCTCGAGTGGGATGCGGCGGTGGATTTCGAGAGCAAACGCCTGACGGCCACGGTCACGCTGCACTTCACGGAAGCCCCGAAGACCGCCACCCCGCTCGATCTCGATGCGCGCGCGCTCGAGGTCAGCGCAGTCACGGAGCTCACCGGGGTCGCGGTGAAGTGGGAAGCGTTGCCGGTCGATTCGATCCTCGGCTCGCCGCTGCGAGTCCACGTGCCGGCCGGGGCGCTGGGTGTTCGAATCACCTACCGCACGGGGCCCGATGCCTCGGCGCTGCAGTGGCTCGAGCCCTCGCAGACGCACGGTGGAAAGCAGCCGTATCTCTTCAGCCAGTGCCAGGCGATCCACGCGCGTTCACTCATTCCCTGCCAGGACACGCCTGCGCGCCGGGTCTCGTACCGGGCGTCGATGTCGGTGCCCGAGGGTCTGGTGGCCGTGATGGCGGCGGCCCCCCTTCGCAGTGAAACGAAAGACGGTCGCACCACTTTCCACTTCGAGATGCCGCAGATCATTCCGCCGTACCTGCTGGCCTTCGCGGTGGGTGACCTCGCCAGCAAAGACCTCTCACCGCGTTCACGCGTGTGGAGCGAGCCTGGGCTGCTCGAGGCCGCGGCCTGGGAGTTCGCCGACGTGGAGCGCCACCTCACCGCCGCTGAGTCGCTCTTCGGCGCCTACGATTGGGAGCGGTTCGACCTGTTGGTGATGCCGCCCTCCTTCCCGTACGGCGGCATGGAGAACCCGCGCCTCACCTTCCTCACGCCCACGTTGTTGGCAGGCGATCGCAGCATGGTGAACGTGGTGGCGCACGAGCTCGCCCACTCGTGGACCGGCAACCTGGTCACCAACGTGAACGCCGAGCACTTCTGGCTCAACGAGGGGTTCACCGTCTTCGCGGAGCGGCGGATTCTGGAGGCGCTCGAGGGTCGCGAGGTCTCGGAGCTGCACGCGGCCCTCGGGCGGAATGATCTCGATGACTCGGTGGCACGGTTCGCGAAGGCGCGCACGCCGGAGCTGACGAAGCTGCGCACGCACTTGAGCGGCATCGACCCCGACGAGGCGTTCAGCGTGGTGCCGTACGAAAAGGGCTACCTGCTGCTGCGCGCGCTGGAGGCGGCTGCGGGGCGGGAGAAGTTCGATGGGTTGCTCAAGTCATGGCTCACCACCCACCGCTTCGGCTCGGTGAACACCGATGACTTCATCGCGCACTTCGAGAAGGCGGCGCCCGGGCTGCTGGCGAAGGTGAACGCGCTGCAGTGGATCGACTCGCCGGGGGTGCCGGCCGATGCACCGCGTGCGACGTCGGCGCGGCTCGAGGCAGTCAAGGCGATGGCCGGCAAGGTGCCGGAGGTGAACGAGGTCTCGAAGTGGAGCGCCATCGAGTGGCAACTCTTTCTCGAGTGGAGCCCGCGCACGTTGAGCGAGCAGCAACTGGCGACGCTCGACGCGCGGTTCCACTTCTCCACCGCGAAGAACACCGAGGTGCACGTGGCGTGGTTGTTGTTGTCGCTGCAGTGCGGGTCGAACGGGGTGCTGCCGCAGGTCGAAGCGTTCCTCGGGCGCGTGGGGCGCATGAAGTACTTGAAGCCGTTGTTCGCGGCGCTGAATGCGCAGCCGTCGACGGCGGTCTTGGCGCAGCAGTTGTTCGAGAAGAACAGCTCGCGGCTGCACCCGATCGCGCGGCAGGTGATCAGCAACATGCTCGGTGCAACCGCGTGAGCCCGCCACGGTCGGTCCGTACGAGTGAGCTCCTCCTCTATACGTCTCCGACTGGGGCCGTGAAGATCGGCGTTCTCATTCGCGACGAGTCGGTGTGGCTCACGCAGAAGGCGCTGTCTGAGTTGTTCGGCGTCGGCGTCGCCGCCATCTCGAAACATCTCAAGAACATCTTCGAGTCGGGCGAGTTGGAGCCGACTTCAGTTGTTTCCATTTTGGAAACAACTGGCCCCGACGGGAAGGCGTACCAGATGCAGTGGTACCACCTCGACGCGGTCATCTCCGTCGGCTACCGGGTGAACAGCCACCAGGCGACCCAGTTCCGTATCTGGGCGACCAGCGTGCTGCGCGACTTCGTCATCAAGGGCTTCGTGCTCGACGATGACCGGCTGAAGCAGGGAAAGACCGTTTTCGGGAAGGACTACTTCGACGAGCTGCTCGAACGGATCCGCGAGATCCGCGCCAGCGAGCGTCGCTTCTACCAAAAGGTCACCGACCTCTACGCGCTCTCCGCTGACTACGACGCGAACGCGGCCGACACGCGCGAGTTCTTCGCGAGCGTGCAGAACAAGCTCCATTGGGCTGTCACCGGCCAGACTGCGGCCGAACAAATCGCTGCGCGGGCCGATGCATCGAAACCGCACATGGGACTGACCACGTGGCGCCAGGCGCCCACCGGCAAGGTGCTCAAGTCCGACATCGCGGTCGCCAAGAACTACCTGAGCGACACCGAACTCTTACAGCTCAACACCCTCGTGTCCGCCTACCTCGACCTCGCCGAGAGCCGGGCTCAGCGAGGTCTCATCACTCGCATGAACGAATGGGCTGGGCTCCTCAATCGCTTTCTGGAGTTATCCGAGTACCCGGTGCTCACCAACAACGGGAAGGTCTCCGCGCTTGCTGCGAAGCTGAAGGCGGAAAGCGAATTCGAGGCCTTCCGACGGCAACAAGACGCCGAGTACGAGTCTGACTTCGATCGCGTTCTGGCTGAGACCCGGAAGCTCGGCGCCTCGAGCGTGGCTGCACCGAAAAAGGGCAAGCATTAGCGCGGCGTTCCGCTGACCCACTCCAGGCCCACTTCGTGGTCTGCTGCGCGGGTCATGCGCACCTTGTTTCTGATGATGGCCGTGCTCCTTGGGGCCTGTGGTCCAACGGTTCCTGCGCCTGATGCGGGTGCCGATGCGGGTCTTCCCGATGCGGGCGGACCCACCAACTGCCAGGAGCCCTACCGCCGCTGTGAGACCGAGTTCCGCTTCCGCGCGCTCGACGAACAATCGGTGCACCTGCGTGGTGACTTCAGCCCCGACGGCTGGACCGTCGGCGTGCCGATGCGCAAGGAAGGCTCCGACTGGGTCGCCCGCGCGCCCGTCGGCTTCGGCAGCGACGTTCAGTACAAGTTCCTGATCAACAACACGCTGTGGGTCAACGACCCCGCGAACCCGAAGACTTCGGCGGCCAACAACAGCCTGCGCGAGAACGTCACCTGCCAGGTCTTCACCTGCCCCGCCGCTGCACCTCAAGTCGGCGCGTTCGACTGGCGCGACTCGGTGATGGCCTTCGTGTTCGTCGACCGCTTCTTCGATGGCGACGCGGCGAACAACTGCACGGTGCCAGGCGCCATGCCGGCAGGCCAGTACCAGGGCGGCGACTGGAAGGGCGTCACCCAGAAACTGAACGCCGGCTTCTTCGGTGAGCTCGGGGTGAACACCCTGTGGCTCACGGTACCCGTGAAGAACGCCACGGTCGCCGGCGCGGGGACCAACGGCATGTACTCCGCCTTTCACGGGTACTGGCCCATCGAGCTCGAGCAATACGAGTCGTGCTTCGGTACCCGACAAGACCTCATCGACCTGGTCACCGCGGCGCACGCGAAGGGCATTCAGGTGCTGTTCGACTTCGCGATGGTGCACGTGCACTCGCAGTCGACGCTCTACGCGCAGCACCCCGATTGGTTCTGGTCACTCGACTTCAAAGGCCAGTGCGTGTGCGGTGGCGGCTGCGACTGGAACACCGATGGTCAGCGCTGCTGGTTCACCGACTACCTGCCGCACTGGAACTACACCGTGAAGGCCGCGCGCGATTACACGGTCGCGCAGGCGGTTCGTATTCTCGAGGACACCAAAGCCGACGGCTATCGCCTCGACGCCATCAAACACGTCGACGACTCGTGGTTGCTGCAGCTGCGCACCGAGGTCGAGAAGCTCGCGGCCACGCGCACGCCGCGCCCGCGCATGTACTTCGTCGGAGAGACGTACGACTTCGGCAACCGCGATTACCTGAAGTCCTTCGTGGACCCCGCGACGAAGCTCGATGGGCAGTTCGACTTCCCGCTGCGGCTCTCGTTGCTGCAGTCGGTGGTGATGCGCCAGACGCCGATGACCGCGCTGCGAGATCTCGTGGCGAGCAACGACTCGTTCTACGGGCCGAACTCATTGATGAGCCCGTGGATCGGTAATCACGATCTCGGCCGGGTCATCCACATGGCCGAAGACACGCCGATGTGGGGCGACCCGTACTCCGATGGAAAGGACCGCGCGTTCAACAACCAGCCCACGCTGCCGAACTACCGCCGTGCGTTCGAGCGGCTCGCGAATGCGTTCGCGTTCTTGATGACCAGCCCCGGGGTGCCGTTGATCTACTACGGCGACGAGATCGGCCTGCCCGGCGCAGGCGACCCCGACAACCGGCGCTTCATGCAGTGGAACAATCTGTCGGCTGATCAGCAGTGGCTGCGTTCACGCGTGGCCTCGCTGGGCCAACTGCGCAAGAACCACTCCGCGCTTCGACGCGGCAAGCGCACGAACCTCTCGGCGACGGTCGACACGTACGCGTACTCGATGAGCGACGGCACGGAGACGCTCTACATCGCGATCAACCGTGGCGACTCGGATCAGACGGTGAGCGGGTTGCCTGCGCAGTCGATGCAAGACCTGCTCAATCAGAGCTCGGTGTCCGGGCCCAACGTGCTCGTGCCGGCCCGCAGCACGCGCGTTCTGAAGCCCTGAAACAGGTCGGTCGCCAAGCTCTTCGCCGAGGCACGTGCGGGACTTGGAACGACCTGGAACGCGGCTGCCTGGCCACGATTTGCGGGGCAAAGATGTCGTGACCGACATTGACTCGGAGTCGCCGAAGACTCGTGCAGCCGGGCGTACCCTGAGCGACGTGCACAGAGGCCTGTTCGCTTGATGCGCGAGCTGATCAGTAAAAACCCACGCTTCGTGAAGGCGTCTGCCGGTCTTCACGTGCAGCGCGTAACCCTTCGAGGAGAGAAAGAAGGGCACCGGGAAGTACGTCATCGACGGCCCGTTCGGGTACGGGTTGGTGGCGCTGGGGGCGATGCCTTCACCACCGCCGAGCGGACCCTCTTCGGCCCAGCTGTAGAGCGACCACCCGCGGTGATCGAAGCTCGCGAACCGTTCACCCAACCCGAAGAAGTGTTCATCTTCCGGGAGCGTGAAGGCCAACGTGCTCTTGTTGTAACGAACCGTCGGAGGCCCTCCATCAGCGCTGCCGGCGGAAGACTCGACGTGTACCCGCGCTCCGTCGACGCGCAGCACGACCCGAACCGTCGCGCCTTCGATGTCCCACGCGACCTCGGCCCGCTGCTCGGTGCGCGTGACCAGGCGCACTTTCCCACCGCGCACCCAGGCCCCATCACCGGCCTGATACCCATCCCACCCCGGGACGATTTGATCGATGTACGTCGGGCGGTCGAGCGTGGGCGCAAAGCCGCCACCGGCAAGCGAGCTGAGCACCGCGTCGCCATCAGCCGAGCGCACCACGAAGCTGAATGGCTCGACGGTCACGTCCACCCGCGCGCTGCTCGACCGCAGCGTGAACGTGTTGGGCTCAGCACAAGCGAACAAGAAGACGAGCGGCACCGCGAGGACGAAGCGCATGGGCGCGGCTTACTACCCGCCGTGACGTGGCCACTGGCGCGATGACTCCCTCGCTCGGCTTGCTCCTGGTGCTCACGGCGGCGCCGGCTGTCGACACGCAGTGGTCCTGGACCTTCGACGACCAATCTCGCTGCGCAGCGCGATGACGAAGAAGAAGTGACCGGTCATCACGAGCGAAGTCGAGGGATGACCTTTGCTCGCGCGTAGGAGGCATCTCGACTGCGCTCGATGCGAACGGTGCGGGGGTCAGCAGATGCAGTTGGCCCCAGAGGCCGCAGAGGGAAAAAGGAGGCTAGAGGATGATCAGGAACGCGTCGTTGTTGAGGTGGAGGTCGGTCTCCACCGTGGGCTTGAAGGCCGAAAGCGTGAGCGACTTGCCGTCGAGGTTCACCCGGTCTCCTGCACGCAAGACCACCCCGTTCGCCAACTGGCCGGCGAGCGCACGCACCAGGCCCGCCACGGCGTCCCACTGTTCACCGGGCACCTCGCGCACCACCAGGTCTTGCCGCCCGAACTTCTGCATGCCGCGCGTGTGAATGGTGGCGCTGGGTGAGGTGGGCTCGGCCTCCACCACGATGTTCACGTCGGAGGAGAGCGCGAACGGCCGCGTCGCCGGCCAATCAGCCACCTCGGCGCCTTTCCAGAAGCGGTTGGTCTGCGCGTCGAGAATCACGCTCACCCCGCGCGCCACCAGCCACTGCGCCACGGCCCACCCTGCCTGCAGATGGGAGAGGTCGGCCGCGTCGGGCCGGCTGATCAACACCGCCGTCAGTTGAGTGGCCGAGTCGAGCGCCGACACCTCGCCCAGCGCCTGGGTGGCGATCGCCCGCAACGAGCCCGAGCGGAAGCCGTCGAACCACGCAGCGTCCATCTCGCGGGTCAGCTCGCGCACCTCGACCTGCTGCATCGCCTCGGGGGAAGGCAGGCCGAAACGCCCCGCTGACATCGGGACGTCGGCCTTCAAGGGGCCCGTGGAAAAGCAGAAGAGCTGGAAAGCGTTGGGCGCGCCGCCAGGCTGAAAAGCGGGCCGCGGCCAGGAGGGAATCGAGGTGCTCATGGCCTCCGAATCTGCCCGGAAAACCCGTGATTTACATTGGTTGAACACGTTTGCGGGGCGGGCTACACCCGGCGCCTATGGAATTCCGCATCGCCGCCGACGAGTTGAAGAAGGCGCTTCACCGGGCGCAGGGCATCGTCGAGCGCAAGGCGACCATGCCCATCCTCTCGAACGTGCTCGTCAACGCCACCAAGACGGGCGTCACCGTGACCGCCTTCGACCTCGACATCGGCATCGTCAGCGAGCACCCGGCCGAGGTCAGCAAGCCCGGCGCGATCACCGTTTCGGCCAAGACGCTCTTCGACATCGTCAGCCTCATCCCCGACGCGCACCTGACGATCAAAAAACTGCCCAACAACTACGCCGAAATCACCTCTGGCGCGGCGCACTACAAGATCGTCGGCATGGCCCCCGAGGAGTTCCCCAAGCTCCCCAAGGAAGACGCCAGCCACCTGGTCAAGCTCACCGGCAACACGCTGCTCGAGATGATCAAGAAGTCGCAGTACGCCATCTCGAACGACGAGACCCGCTACATCCTCAACGGCGTCTTCTTCGAACCGCGCGAAGGCAACCGGGTGCGCATGGTGGCCACCGATGGTCACCGCCTCGCCCTGGTCGAGCGTGAGATGTCGGGCGACTTCAAGCTCAAGGCCGGGGTCATCATTCCGCGCAAGGGCCTCTTCGAGTTGAAGCGCCTGCTCGACGAGGCGCCCGACGCCGAGTGCCAGCTGGGTTTCGCGGAGAACTCCGCGCTGTTCAAGAAGCCGGGCCTCACGATGGTGATGCGGCTCATCGACGGCCAGTTCCCCGAGTACCAGCGCGTCATCCCCAAGGAGGGCGAGAAGCAGGTGATGGTCAAACGCACCGCCTTCTTCGACGCGCTCAAGCGCATCTCGCTGCTGTCGGCTGACAAGTCGAGCGCCGTGAAGCTGTCGCTGTCAGAGAACCTGCTGCGCATCACCGCGAACAACCCGGAGCTCGGTGAAGCGAAGGACGATCTCGAGGTCGCCTACCGCGGCCCGTCGCTCACCATCGGCTTCAACGCCCGCTACATCCTCGATGTGCTCAGCGCGCTGGAGACCGACGAGGTGACTTTGGAGCTGGGCGACGAGCACAGCCCCGGCGTGCTGCACGCGCCCGGTGACAAGGCGTACACCGCCGTCGTCATGCCGATGCGCGTGTGACCTGAGCTCCCTCTCCCCTTTGGGGAGAGGGTTGGGGTGAGGGGCCAGGAGAGCCGTAAGCTGCGTGATTGAATGAACCCCGAACTGACCCGTCAGCAGGCCATGTTTTTCCGCCTGCTCGCAGTGATGGTTGCC
Source organism: Archangium sp. (assembly GCA_043773025.1). Lineage (GTDB taxonomy): Bacteria > Myxococcota > Myxococcia > Myxococcales > Myxococcaceae > Archangium_A. The sequence continues at coordinate 17,889 of JAYVFP010000178.1, read as the reverse complement.
GCGCTCAGCGCGCCCGCGTTTTCGCAGTCTGACGAGCCCACGCCTCCGCCGATGGTGCCGTTCGATCAGCCCCCGGGCGATGCCAACGCGCCCATTCAACCCGCCCCCTATCAGGGTCAGCCGCAATATCCGCAGTACCAGCAGCCCTATCAACAGCAGCCCTATCAACAGCAGCAGCAGCCCGCGCAGCGCCCGCCTCAGGCGCCGACGGAGACCACGAACACCGACGCGATGTACTCCTCGCGCACGAAACACTTCGTGGGTCTGCTCTCGGGGGCGTTCGGCATCGCCAGTGACACGGGAGGCCTGGTGGCCAACGTGCGCGCGGAGATCGACATCACGCGCATCGGGCTCCTGCTCGGGTACAGCAACTTCTTGAGCACCACGACCGGCATCCAGGTGCACCAGTTCAACCTGATGGGCGGCTACGCGTTCTTCTCGAGTGACGAGCTGACGCTGCGCGCGCTGGGCGGGCTTGACATCATGATTCGCGAAGGAAGCACTGCGCTGGGCCCGGTGATCGGCACCACGTTGCGCTCGATGTGGAGCCGCATCGGCATCGACGCCGCGTTCATGGTGACGCTCTTCCCCTTCCGCTCGCTCGAGCTGCGCGCCGCCTTCGTCATTCAGTGGTCGGTCTTCGAAGCGCACCTCGGCTGGAGACTGCAGGTCGTCGACGCGACCTCGGGCGGCAACCTCGGCACCCTGTTCAGCGTGAGCCCCGGCATCAACGGGCCGGTGGCGGGCATCGGCATCACCCTGTGAGCGTCACGGCCTCACGGCCGCCACGTCGTACACCGCGCTCTTGCACGCCCCGTCGCCGCTGAAGGTCGCCACGCCCACGAGCCGGGTCGCGTCGTCGACCAGTTCTCCGGTGAAGACCATTCGTTGATCGAACACCTGGCAGGTGACGGTGAGGGTGCAGTCGACCTGCTCGGTGCTGCAGGGGATGAACACGGCGGCCGGCGAGACGAAGCCTTGTTCGTCGAAGTCGAGGCGATCGCGCGTGTGGGCTTTTGCCCTCGGGCAATCACCTGACTTCGAGCGCAAGGTGGCTTCGCTCACGTAGCTGCCCGTCGCGAGCGCACAGGTGCTGGTCAGACCTTCCGTGAGCACCGCTCGTGATTCGGTGCACGACGTCACCGAACAAATGACTCCGACCCACACTCGTATTTGCGACCCCATGGCCGGCCTCCCCGTCTACCCGGGGAAGATAACGGCCGCGTCATTGTGGCCTGACTTCTCGAAGAGGTGAGGTGGGGAAGAAACGTTGGGGGTTCAGGCCACCGACAGGGGAATCGGCATGAAGGTCAGCCCCGTCAGGCGCTGCCCCACAGCTTGTCCTGCTCCGAGCCCGGGGACGACGGCATGGCACCTCGGGGGAACACCGGGATTAGGAGATTGACTCGACGGACTTGCTACCTATGCTCCGCGCGCCGCATCACCTCAACCCCAAGGAGTACCGAAATGAAGAAGGGTTTTCTGGCTGTCGTCCTGGCCGCTGCCGTGTCGGGTTGCACCTCTGTCGAGTCCGCCACCGTGGCCAGCAATGAAGTGACCGCCAACGGGGGAGAAGCCGTCGCCATCATCCAGGCGACCTCGCTGGGCTGGACGCTCATCTTCCACATCGTCGACATCGTCAGCTCCGACCTCGACCAGGTCGTCAACAAGCTGCTCGTCGGTGAGGCCAAGGCCATGGGCGCCTCGAAGGTCGACCTGAAGAGCGCCTCCACCACCCCGCGCCACGGCATCTTCGCGCTGGCTGGGTTCATCACCGGCTTCACCAGCTCGAGCGCCACGGGCATCGCGGTCAAGTAATCCGGCCGCGCGTTTGCCTCAAAGGCTCGCTCCGGAGACGGGGCGGGCCTGTTTCGTTTCAGGAGGTCTGTTCGTGAAGAAGCTCGTGCTCGGAATGCTGATGTGGTGCGGCTGCCCGAAGCCGGCCGAGGCCCCGCTGCCGCCCTCACTCGTGGGTGAGGCGAAACGTGCGCTGGCCGAGCGGGAGAAGCGGCTCACCTCGTTCAAGCTCGTGGTCGACTCGACTCAAGGTGAGAACCGCGCTCATCACGAGGTCGCGTTTCGCAGCCCCAACAAGAGCCGCGGGCACATGACGGTGCCGCACGACTTCGAGCTCGCCTTCGATGGCACGCAATTGGTGCGGCTCATCGCAGCGCAGAAGAAGTACGAGGTGGTGAGCCTCGACATGCCTGCCGCCGACCGCGCGTTCTTCCTCGCCTCGCAGTTCATGCCGTTCGTGCCCGAGGGGTATCGTTCACCGCTCCTGCCGCAGACGGGCGTGGCGGCGAAGCAGGTGCCCGCGGGCGTCGAGCTCACCGTGCAGCCAGGTGAAGGCGTGACGGTCACCTGGCTGCTGCGGCTCCCCGCGGGAGATTTTCTGGAGAAGCGGACGCTCGTCGAAGGCCAGGAGCGGGTGCTGCGCATGGAAAAAGAGCAGTGTGACGAGGCGCTCGAGCTGTGTGTGCCGACGAAGCTGGTGGAGCGCGTCGGGCAGAACGTGCTCGGCACCACCGAGGTCAGCTTCGTCGAGCTCAACCCGGCGCTGCCGCAAGAGGTGTTTTCACCGAAGGTTCCAGAAGGGTGGTCGAAGTGAAACGATCGATGCTGCTGCTGAGTTTGTTGCCGTTGGCCGTGTTCGGGCGCGACGTGCGCGTCACCACCGAGGCGCAACTGCGCACGGCGATCGGTGCTGCGCTGCCTGGTGACGTCATCATCCTGGCCGACGGCACCTACGCGGTGACCTCCAAGCTCTCGTGTACGCGGCCCGGGCCCATCGTGGTGCGGGGTGAAAATCAGTTCGGCGCGACGTTGACCTCGAACACCGTCATCGCGATCGGCGTGAGCGCTCCGTTCTGGCGCTTCGAAGACTTCGCCATGCGCGGCGTGTGCGCGAACGACTCGGACTGCGAACACGCGTTTCAGGTGACGGGGCAGGCGACCGACGTGGTGCTGCGCCGGCTGCGCTTGGTCGACTTCAACGCTCAGCTCAAGGTCAACGCGTCGGCTGCCGGTGACGGCGGCTACGACATGCCGCACCGCGGGCTGGTCGAAGCGTGCGAGCTGTATGACACGCGGCCTCGCGTCACCTCGAACCCGGTCACCAAGCTCAACATCGACACCGGTGATGACTTCGTCGTGCGCGACAACGTCATCCGCGACTTCTCGAAGAACGGTGGGAACTTCGTCAGCTACGGCAGCTTCATGAAGTCGGGCGGCCGGCGCGGCGTGTACGAACGCAACCTCGTGGTGTGCTCGTCTGCGGGTGCGGCGATGACGGACGCGCGCATCGGGCTCTCGTTCGGCGGCGGAGGAACGGGTCCTCAGTTCTGCTTCCCCGGCTTCAACGTGAACACGCCGTGCAGCGTGGAACATGAAGACGGGGTGATGAGAAACAACATCATCGCCAACTGCAGCGACGTCGGCGTGTACTTGAACCGCGCGCGCAATACGGCGGTGCTGCACAACACCCTGGTCGGCACCAACGGGGTGGATTTTCGCTTCGACACTTCCAGCGGGCAGGCGGTGGGGAACTTGCTGAGCTCGAACATTCGCGCTCGAGATACCGGCACGTTCACGGGCACTCAGAATGTGAGTGGCGTGACGGTGGCTGCGTTCGATGCCGCGTATGCCAATCCGCTCGCGGGCGACTTGAGCGTGACCGGGTCGGTGACGGCGTGGGTCGGGGTGGTGAGCCCGGCGCCGGTTGCGGTGACGGATGACTTCTGCGGGCGGATCCGGCCGGGGACTGCGTTCACTGTCGGGGCGCTCGAGCACTCGCTGGGGAGTTGTGCGACGGGGAAGCCTCCGGATGGGGGCGTGGGTGGTGGGGGGGGGAGTGCGGCTGGTGGCGGGACTGGTGGCGGTGATGCGACTGGGGGCGGCTCGGCTGTGGGCGGCGGTGGCTCGGCTTCTGGCGGCGGTGGCGAGGCGGCCGATGCCGGGGTCGACCCTTTGGATCCTGTGAAGGGGTGCGGGTGCGGATCCATCGAGGGGATCGCGGTTGCGTTGATGCTTGTTTTTGCTCGGCGGCGCGGACGTTAGTTCAGGCCCTCACCCCCTCACCCTGACCCTCTCCCCCGCGGGGGAGAGGGGGAGAGGGGATTCGTTTGATGAGTAACTTTAGAATTCGAAGCGGTGCAACTGCTCGAGCGCCTGAATCCCCTTGCGCAGATTGCGCGTCTTGCAGGTCACGTACGCCTCGCGCCGGCAGGCGTTCACCAGCAGCAGGTCACACGTCAGCTCTTCCGCGTCCGTCTTCGCCTTCTTCTCCAGGCGCTCGACGCACCTGTTGAACTCGTTGGCGTTCTTCTTCTTCCACTCGGCGATGGCTTCGACCCGCTGCTCCGCCGTCTCGTGACCCAGCAGGTGCTCGGGCGGCTCGCAGTCGCTCACCTTCGCCTCGTAGGCTGCGCTCCACCACACCCGCAGCGGCTGCACGTCGTGCTCTTCACCGGCCATCAACAAAGAAAGCGACTCGACGCGCGTTCCCGAAGAGCCGTCATCACCCTCGCGCAAACGGCACAACTTCGCCCTCTGCTCGCAGCCCGTCTCCTTCACCGCCGGCACTTCGATGCACTCGGTGATGGCTCGCGCGTCTTTCGACGAGAGCTGCGGCTTCTTCTGTTTCTTCACCCACGTCTGCACCGCGCTCAGCCGCTCAGCCGCGTCATCCGCCGCCAGCGACGGCGCCGCGCTCACCACCGCTGCCACCAGCGCAGCGAAGACCATCACTGGCAGATGCCCGTGGTGGTGTTGCACATCTGACCCGTCGCGCAGGCCGAGAGCGCTCCGTTGTTGGAGCAGCGCGGCCGGCAAAAGCCCCCGTTCATCGAGTTGGGCGAAGGCGCGCAGACGTAGCCGGTGCGGCAGGTGCTCTGCTGGCCGACCTGCGCGCAGCTCGCGCGGCAGCTGCTCTGCGCGGCGCCGAAGAAACTCTCGGTGATGCACACGCTGCCACCCGTACACGCGCTGCCGCCGCCACACGTCGCCGTGCAGTAGCCGCCGGTGTAGCCCGTGGGCTGCCCCCCGAGGTTCTCCTGCAGACAGAACGCGCTGAAGGGCGGCTGGCACTGCTGCGAGGTGGCGCACGCGCTGCCCACCGGAACGCCGACGCCCGCGTCAGGCATGGGGAAGCCGCCGTCGGTGGGGAAGCCGCCATCCATGCCACCGGGCAGGCAGATGCCGCCCATGCAGCTCTGGTTTCCCGGGCAGCGCATGCACATCTGACCTGCGAGGCCGCACGCGAAGCGCGATTGGCCACTCTGGCACTGGCCGTTGGCGCAGCAGCCCGAGGGGCAGGTGGTCACGTCGCACGACGACGAGAGGCACGTGCCGTTCTGGCACGTCTGACCCATCGGGCACTGCGCGCACGCCTGGCCCTGGGTGCCGCAGGAGAATCGCGACTGCTGGTTGGGCGCGACGCAGAAGTTGCTGGTGCAACAGCCCGCGCAGGACTGAGGGCCGCAAGCGCCCATGGAGCACGCGCCGTTCGCGCACTGCTCACCGACACCGCACACGCGGCACATCAGTCCGCCGGTGCCGCACGCGAAGACCGAGGTGCCGTCCTGGCAGGTGCCCGCGGCGTCGCGGCAGCCGCACAAACCTGCGTCCGTGGCGATTCCTCCTCCCGCTCCGCCGCCGATTCCTCCTCCCGCTCCGCCTCCGAGGCCTCCTCCCGTGGCCCTGCCTCCTCCCGTTCCCGACGGTTCGCAGCGCGTCGCGACGCACACGCCAGCGTCAGCGCAGTCGAGGTCGCGCAGACACTCTGCCTCGGGCACGGGGGAGAAGCAGGCGGTCAGGGAAATGCTGATCAGCAGCGGCAAGACGTGGCGAATCATGGGAACTCCTCTGGGGCGGCCACCCCGAAGGATTGAGTCTTCACACTCCATGACAGGGCAGTGCAAGGGGTTTGCCCTCTCCCCGAGCCTCAGGTCTTCATTCGCAACGTGTGCTCGTGCGGCTCGAAGGCTTCACCGGACACGGCCTGCTTGAGCAACCTCGTCACCTGCGGGCCCAACACGTCCAGCTCGGTCGAGGTGTACTTCTCACCCCCGAACAAGCGGATCTGCTGACGCTGCCGCGCGAGCACCACCGCGTCTTGCGCGAAGATGCGCGTGGCCACCGGCGCGACGAACGGCTTCACCAACCAGCCCGGCACCGGCAACCGCAACGTCACCACCGCAAACACCAGGCACGCATCGTCTGAGACCGGCGTGAAGGCGGTGGTGGCCACCACGTGACTGCGCTCACCCAGGCGGTACTCCACCTGCGCGATGCACGGCAGGAGGAAGCGGTCGACGTGCTCCACCACGCCCCCCTGCGGCGCGAGCAACCAACCCACCAACCCACGCGGCGCGGGTTCACCATGAAAGTGCGCCTCGGCCGACCGCGCATGCCGCTTCACCACCACCTCGATGACGTTCTTCTTTTCTTCGGTGCGGAACAGCCCGCCATGGAGAAAGGCGGTGTGCGGCACGTCGAGCGTGTTCTCGACCGCGGCGTGCAGCGAGGCCTCGACGCGGAACTCGCGACGCACCGTGGAGTACGCGCGATCATCGAGGTGCGGAAAACGAAACGGCCCTTCCTTCGGCTCCACCCCGCTGGTCGCGTACACCCAGATGAAGCCATCGAGTTCGCGGCAGGCGAACCGCTCGGCGCAGCGGCTCTTGAGCGAGACCTCACCTTCCACGAGGCCCGGCACCGCCACGCACTGCCCGGCGCCGTCGAAACGCCACCCGTGGTACGCGCACTCGAGCTCGCCCGAACGCACCCGGCCCATCGAGAGGGGCACGTTGCGATGAGGGCAGCGATCGAGCAGCGCCGTCGCCACCCCGCCCCGCGCGCGAAAGAGCACCAGCGGCTGGTGCTGAATGGTCACCGGCCGCGGGGTGCTCCCCAGCTCGGCGCTGGTGCAGGCGATGAACCAGGCGTCGGGTTGCACCAGGCCGGGTGGAGGAACGGCGCTCACCGCTCGACTGTACAGCGCGCATGACCGCTGCGCCTCGGGTCGCGCTATAGACGCAGAGGTGAAGGTGCTCTGCCCCCAGTGCGAACGGCTGATCGAGCTCGAGGTCTTCCGCGTCGACGGGCCCTCGTTGACAATCACCTGCACCCGCTGCGGCGTGGAGAGCAAGGTGCAGAGCGTTCCAGCCGCGGTCAGCCAGGCCAGCAGCGGAGGCTCGGTGCGCGCGCCTTCGTTCCCGCCCCGGGTGTCGCTCGCCTCGACGGAGGGCGGCAGCAACGTGGTGGTGCTGCGCACGGTCAGTCACGAGGCCACTCAAAAGGCGGCGAAGGCGGCCGAAGAAGGTCCGTTCGCGGTGCCCGACGGGGTGTGCCCGAAGTGCGTCGCTCCGCGCGGGGCGGCGAGCTCGTGCCCGCATTGCGGAATTCTCTACGAGAGCTTCGACGAGGCGGCGGTGCTGCTCCCCCCGTGGTTGCGGGAGGAGTGGGTGTCGCTGCTGCGCGACTGGGCCAACGAGTCGAAACACGGGTTGCTCAGGCGCAAGGCGCATCAGGTCGATGCGCTCGCGGCGCTCGGCCGACTCTATCGCATTCGTCAGGCGTTCGTGCCGGAGGACCCGGTGGCCGAAGAGGGCCGCGCCGACGTGCTTCGCCTGGCTGCGGTGGCCATTTCGTTTCGTCCAGCAAAAGACGATGAGACGGAGCGCCGCAAGCGCGTGGTGTGGATCAGCATCGGGGCGGTGGTGGCATTTTTTGCTGCGCTCGCCGTGCTGATTCAGCTGGCTCTTCCCGCCTGAGTTCTCCCTCTCCCTGCGCAGGAGACTGGTGAAGTACGCCCTCGACTTCGCTCGGGCTGAACGGATTTCGACCGGTTCCGTTCGTGCCGAGAGGAGTCGAGGCACCTATTTCATCAGTCTCCGCAGCGGGGTCAGGAACGGATCCAACTGAATGGTCAACTCGGTATCGCCGCGAACCGGGGGGAGTTGGGGCGACCCGATGAAAGCGCCCGTGCTCGAGACGTCTTTGACGGCCGCCTTCACCCGCTTGCCCGGAAACTTCACCACGCAGCGCAGGTCGACGTCGTGCCGCGAGTCGAGCGCCGTGCCGTCGGTCGGCGCCCGCCCTGCACACGCAGCGAGCATCAGCGCGGCCTCACGTTTCTGATGCCCCACGAAGTTCACGCCCATGCCCTTCCGCGCACCCACGGCGTTGAGCAGCAGGCGCACTTCACCTCGCAGGTTGAACCGCAGCGAGGTGCGCTCCACCGTGACATCGAGCGTCACCTCGGAGCCGGACCGCACCTCATCGTGCCGGGGCACGAAGAGGCTCAAGATGCCTCCTTCCGTACGAGCGCTGGCGAGCAACGCGCGGCGGCTGGGGTACTGCACGACGAGGTGAATGGGTGAAGGCATCAGCCGAAGGTACCTGACGCGTTCGGCATTGCTCACCTCCGTTCGGGCGGGCGGTCTTCAGAAGACGTCATAGATGAAGTCCTGCCGGGCGATACCGTACGCGAGCAGCAGCCACACCATCGCCGCGGCGAGCGCGACTTCTGCGAGGGGCTCGAGCGTGTCGGCCCGCTCCGCGCGCACCAGTGAGAAGAGCGGCTTCTGCAGGGCCAGAAAGCCCAGCGTCATCACCGCGGTCTGGGTGGGGGTGTTGAGGTCCCACGGGGCATTGACCAGCCGCGAGAGCATCGTGCCTAACGCCACGAGTGAGGGAGCGCGGAACGGAATCCACAAGAAGACGACGACGTGGAAGGTGATGAACACCCCCAGCCACTTCGGCCAGCGCGCGCGGAACTTCTGCGTCACCATTTCGAGATCCATCCACACGGCGTGCAGCACGCCCCACAGCACGTAGTTCCACCCCGCGCCGTGCCACAGCCCGCCGAGCGCCATGGTGACCAGGCGATTGAACGCCGCCCGGCCCTTCGAGACGCGGTTTCCACCAAGCCAGATGTAGAGGTAGTCGCGCAACCAGACCGACAACGTGATGTGCCAGCGCGCCCAGAAGTCGCGCAGTGACGGTGCGCCGTAGGGGTTCTCGAAGTTCACCGGCAAGGTGAGCCCGAAGCAGAGCCCCAGGCCCACCGCCATCGTCGAGTAGCCCCAGAAGTCGGCCAGCAACTGCGCGGCGTACGCGTAGATGGTGAGCCAGGCGTTGTTGAGGCCCAGCGTCTCGGGCGCCGTCCACGCGGAGTCGACGTAGTCACCGAGCACGTCGGCCACGCCGACCTTCAGGCACAGCCCACAGAGCACCAGCCACGCCCCGCGGTGAAGGCGCGGCAGCTCGAACGGCACGGCGTCGTGCAGTTGGGGGAGAAACTCCTTGCCGCGCACGATGGGCCCCGCCACCAACTGCGCGAAGAACGACTTGAAGACCGCGAACACCAGCAGGCTGCGTTCAGCGGGAATTTCTTTTCGGTACACATCGACCAGGTACGCGATGACCTGAAAGGTGAAGAACGAGATGCCCAGCGGCATCCACCCGTCGGGTCTGGGCACCTCGAGCGGCACGCCCAGCCACGCGCCGAGGTTGATCAATTGATCAACCACGAAGCGCCCGTACTTGAAGTACGCGAGAAACGAGAGGTTGAGGGTCACGCCGAACGCGAGCAACGCCTTGTTCCGGCGCGTCTCGAGCAAGCGGCCCAGCGTGTAGTTGACCGCGATGCTGCCGAGCAACAGGAAGACCGAGGGCCAGTGTCTCCAGCCGTAGAAGACGAGCGACGAGAGGAAGAGCAAGTGCAACCGCACGCGGTGCCAGGGCGAGAGCCAGTAGAGCGCCACCAGCACCGTCACGGACACCAGGAAGGTGGCGCTATGGAAGAGCACGAGCGGCGTCTCCCAGGGCCTTCGAGTATTTCGCGCGGCCAGGTGAGGAGAGGTGCTGGCCGTCGACGAACCAGCGATCATCCACCTCAGCGCAGGTGAAGTCGAGCAGCGGCGTCGCGGTGCGTCGTGCGATGGCGTGGCGGAGCAGGTTGCGCTCGGGCGTACATTCTTGCGCGCGCGCTGCCGAGCCGACCGGAGGGCCCACCAGCACCACGCGCGCCCCCTGCGCTTTCAAGGCAGTCAGCGCACGTTCGTAGCCCGCCAGCACACGTGCACCGTCTTCATCGAGTGTGAGCGGCTCGGGCGGCACCTCGAAGGCCTGCGGTCTCCACGCGGCGTCGTCGGTCACGCCTTCCGGGGGCAAGGGCGGGCGGAAGGTCTCGACCAGTTGGCGAGAACGAAACCACTCCGAGCCATCGAAGGAGCGGGCGGCCAGCAGACCCACCACGCGCGGCAGGTTTTCCAGCGCGAAAGCGCGGCGCACCTTGAGCAGCGCGCTGTGCTCGTGCAACCACGCCCCGAGGGGATCGCCGACGAAGGACCCCGCGGCAGGCGTGGTGTCCGCGTCCATCGCGGTGGGCTCGCTCTGAGGGCGGGAGAGCTCGACGAAGACCCGCTTCTGCGCGCCGAGGTGAGCGGCCTGAAACTCGAGGGTGGGAAGTGAAGAAGAAGGCGTGGCGGCGGAGAACCCGGTGCCGAGCGCAAGGAGCGAAGGATTGATGCCGTCGTTGCTGCGCGAGGTCCCCAGCGCGACGAAGTCGACGTGACCCTTCTGGTGGAGCAACGCGAGCTTGAACCGAACCCGGTGTGCCACGGCCGCCAGGCCTTCGGGCTGGGCCCGGCAGACGGCCTCGAGGGCACACAGCAGCCCCAGAACGGTGGCAGCCAGAAGCAGCAGACGGGACGACATTTCCGAGGCGCCGCCTACCACAGGGGGTGACGGGCTCACCTCAGTTCATGTCGTGCAGCCCGCGGCGAAGCACGAAAGGCAGAGAACCGAGCGTACCGCCTCAGCGCAGCGCGGCTTCGACCACGGCGAGCAGCTCTCCGGGGCCGAACGGTTTCTGGAGCACCGGCAACTTGCTCACCTCGACGGGCAGCCAGTTCGCGTCGAGTGGGTGGCCGGTGACGAACATCACCCGCTGGCCCTTCGTGAAGAGCCCGACCATCTCTTGGGTGGCGTTGCCATCGCCGAGCACCACGTCGGAGATCACGAGGTCGAAGGGCCCCGAGCTGGCGCGCAGCTCACGTGCCTGACCGAGGCTGGAGGCCTCGACGAGGGTGTAGCCGCGCGCCGAGAGGATGCGCACCAGCGTGCGGCGCACGAGCGGATCGTCTTCCACCACCAACAAGCGCTGCCCCTTCGTGCGCACGGCCGGGAGCGGCGGGTGGTGGGCGAGGGTCGACGCGTCGGCCATGGCCACGCGCAGTTGAATCAGAAAGGTGGTGCCCGCACCCAGCACGGAGTTCACGGTGATGGTGCCGCCGTGTTGCTGCACGATGCCTTCGACCACCGAGAGACCCAGGCCCGTGCCGCGCCCCGGACCCTTGGTGGTGAAGAAGGGTTCGAAGACGTGCGGGAGCGTCTCGGCAGAGATGCCGGCGCCGGTGTCTGCGCATTCGAGCTCCACCTGCCCGTCGGGCAGCAGCCGGGTGGCGACCTTGAAGGTGCCGCCGGTGGGCATCGCGTCGCGGGCGTTGAGCGCGAGGTTGATCATCACCTGGTGGAGCTGGGTGACGTCGGCCTCCACCGTGGTTCCGCCCGCGCCGGGCGACCATTCGACCCGGACGTTTTCTTGAAAGGTCGCGCGCAGTAGCCGCAGGGCCGAGGCCACAGCATCGTCGAGCACCACCCGGCGCCGCGCGAGCACCTGCCGCCTGCCGAACGCGAGCAACGAGCGGGTGAGATCCGCGCAGCGCTCGAGGCTCTGGCGGATGATGTCGACGGACTCGGCTTGCTCAGCGGGGCTCTGCGGCTCGCCCTGCAGCTCGCCCACCGCGAACAGCGCAGGCGTGAGCAGGTTGTTGAAGTCGTGCGCGATGCCCCCGGTGAGGCGGCCGATCGCTTCGAGCTTCTGAGCGTGCACCAGTTGCAGCTGCGCCTGCTTGAGCGCCTCGACGTTCTGCTCGAGCTCGCGGTTGACCCGCAGGCGGCCGAGGGTGACGCTCAACAGCTGCCCGAACACCGACGCGGTCGACACGTCTTCGGGCGTCAGGTCGTTGCCCAGCAGAAACAACAACGAAACCACCTGGCCGCGTTCGTCGCGCACGGCCGTGCCGATGCAGCAGCGGATCTTGAGGACCCGCGCCACCGAGCCCGCGAGCCACCGGGCGTTTTCGGGAAAAAGAGAGGTGAGCACCTCGGCCGTCTCGGCCAGCAGCGCCGTTTCGCTGCGCATCACCTTTCCGAAGAACTCGACCTCGCCGTGCCGGACCTTGAAATTCTTGACCCGGATTTTCGTGTGGCGCTCGACCACCTTGACGGCTTTGTCGCCGAAGGAACTCTGCACCAGCCGGGCGTGTTCGCCTTCGACCCCATAGATGCTGGCATAAAAGCCCGCATCCCGCAGCGACTCGGTGACGGAGTCGAAGAGCCCTTCAGGCGCTTCGGTGCGCGCTGCCGCAAGCCCTGCCCGATTCAAAGCCGCCATCACCTCAAGGCGACGCTGCTGCACCGCTTCGCCCGCCATGAACGCACCCTACCCCGACAACACGGTCAGGTCAGCGTCGCTCTGCGGTATGGGCGTGGGCGATCGCGGTGCGTAAAGCCGGACCCAGGCGTGATGCGAGAAGGATCACCTTGCCATCGTGCACCGACTTCACGGCCTCTGCGCGGATGTCGAAGTCACCGGAATTCTCAACGTAGATATTCAGTCCGTGCCGTTGAATGCCCCGAACGGCGCCGAACGCCGACCCACCTTCTTCAAGGTACACCTGATCGCCGACGTGTACTTGAGCCATGACGCACCTCCTGCAGGAATTCATATTCTTGCCGAGGTCAGGGGACCGGCCTGGGCCCCACCTACAAAGACAGTCTGCGTCCCCCTGAATCGGGCATCATTCCGCCACCATGCAACAACTCGGACCGTTTCTCGCAATCGGCGGAGTAGTGGCCCTCGTCGGCGGCATCGTCTACCTGGCCTGGCTGATGGAAAAGAAGCGCACCGAGGCGATGACCGCCTTCGCGCAGAACCACGGCTACGTCTTCGAAGGCGTCTCCCCCCACCTCATCAACGAGCTGTCGGGCTTCAAGCTGTTCAGTCAGGGGCGCGCGCGGAAGGCCAAGAACCTGATGCGTGGCTCGAAGGAGCCCGGCGCGGTGCGAATCTGCGACTACCAGTACACCACCGGCTCGGGGAAACATCAGCAGGTGCACCATCAGACCATCTGCGTGCTCAAGACGCCGGGCCGCAACGCGCCCCACTTCTTCCTGCGCCGGCAGAACAAGCTGTTCGACGCGCTGGGCAAGCTCTTCGGCGGGCAAGGCATCAACTTCGATGACGACCCCACCTTCTCGAAGACCTACGTGCTGCAGACCAGCGGCGACGAGAACCAGCTGCGTGGGTTCATGACGGTGGGGCTGCGCGAGACGCTCTCTCGCATGGCCGACCGCAACATCATGATGGAGGTGGTGGGCGACACGCTGGTGCTGCACCACGGCCGAAAACTCAAGCCCGAGCAGCTCGAGGCGCTGGTGGCCGACGCGGTGAACATTCGCCGTCAGTGGAGCTGAAGCGGGCACTCCACCTTCATGCGGCACGTCATCTTCTTTCTGGATCGGGATCGTTACGCGCTGCCGCTCGATGCGGTGCGCGAGGTGGTCAACGCGCCCGAGCACTACAGCCGCGTGCCCCACGCCAAAGACTCCGTGAAGGGCGTGATGACCCTGCGCGGCCGGGTGGTGCCGGTGGTCGACCTGGGCCGGTTGCTGGCGTTGGGTCTGCAACCGCCGGGAAAAGGCAAAGTGGTGCTGCTGGAACTGGTGCGCCGGGAACTGGGGCTGCTGGTGACCGAAGTCGAGGGCATCGAGAGCATCGAAAAGGTCGGCACCCAGGGCAGGGCTTCGCGAATGGTGCGCGGGCTCGCCCGGGTCGGTCCGCTGACGGTGACGGTGCTCGATGTCGAGGGCGTCGATGCGGCCGTCACGGCTTCATTTTCCTGAGAGCCAGAGCGAAACCCGTCGCAGCAGAAAGGTCGACTCCCGTGCGGGCGAGGAATAGGGTGCGGTTCAGGTGACTTCCATGTCCAAGCGGGTGCTTGTCGTCGATGACAGCGTCTTCATGCGCGACATCATCAAGGACATCTTCGCTGCCGGCGGTTTCTCCGTCGTTGGCGAGGCTGGCAATGGCGTCGAAGCTGTCGAGAAGTACAAAGAACTCAAGCCGGATCTCGTCACGATGGATCTCGTGATGCCGTACCGGAATGGCATCGATGCCACGCGGGAGATCCTGCGGGGAGATGCCAAGGCGCTCGTGGTGATGTGCAGCGCGCTCGGTCAGGAGACCATGGTGATGGAGGCCATCGAGGCCGGCGCCGTGGACTTCATCGTCAAGCCGCCCCGGGCTGAAGACGTGCTGGCCGTGGTGAAGAAGGTCCTCGGCGAGAGCTGATCGGTCCCGAGGAGGAACAACCAGGCGGAAATAGGAATCGGGTTCCACCACCGGTCTCCCCGAGAGGGGCGGCGGAAATAGGAACCGGGTTCCACCACCGGTCTCCCCGAGCCCAGTCGAGGGGGCACTTGCAGTGCGAAGGAGAGGCAATCCCTCGACTGCACTCGATGCGAGCGGTGGTGGGCTGTTCCCTGCGAGGCGAAGCGACCTGGAAACCCGGGTGACGCAAAACCCTTCCACCCCGCCAGAGGAGTAAGCTGACTGAGCCGTGGCAGCTCAATGGGACACCAGCCGGTATCTGAGCCTCTTCGTCAGTGAGGCGACCGAGCACCTCGATGCGCTCGGCAAAGAGCTCGTGCGCCTCGAAGGTGGCGTCACGCCCGAGGCCATCGACTCGCTCTTCCGCCACGCCCACTCGGTCAAGGGCATGGCCGGCTCGATGGGCTACGACGCCACCACCGCGTTGGCCCACTCGGTCGAAGACCTGCTCGAGCGGGTGCGCAGCGCTCCGGTGCGGTTCGATCGTTCGGTGGCAGACCTGGTGCTGCAGGCGGTCGACGCGCTGGGTGGCCACGTGAAGGCGGCCCACGCGAGCAAACCCTTCCCCGAGAACACGGCGTTGATTGCGCAGCTCAAGGAGCTGACCAACTCGTTGCGGCCCGGCACCACGCTCATGCCTTCGGCGGCGCCGGCCAACGCGCCCTTGCTGCAGACCGCGGGCGCTCCCGAGTCAGAACTTCCCCCGCGCTGGCTGGTCACGCTGCGGGTGGCGACCCACTCGGCGCAGCCCGGCGTGCGTGGGTTCCTCGCGTACAAGCGGCTCTCCTCGCTGGGAAACCTGTTTCGCTGCACGCCCTCGCTCGATGAAGTGAAAGCGGGCCGGCTGCCGGGCGGCACCTTCGCGGTCGAGCTGGAGAGCACCGAGCCTGAGGCCGCCGTCGCCAAGACGGTGAGCCAGGTGGCCGACGTCGAGCTGGTGTCGTTGACGCGCGTCGCCAGCGCGCCGCCGCCCCCCGCGCCGGAAGAAGCCAAAGGCACAGAGCCCGAACCGCGCGTGGTGGGCCAGGAGCCTCCGCGCACCGTGCGGGTCCGCACCGAGCTGCTCGACGAGTTTCTCGATCTCGCCGGCGAGCTGATGCTGGCCACCGCTGGTGTGCGTGAAGTGGGCCGCGGGCTGCACGAAGAGCCGCGCGGCCGGCTCAACGAGACCGTCGATCGCCTGCATGGGCTGGTGCGCGGGCTGCACGATAAAGTCATGAAGGCGCGCATGACGCCGATCTCGGTGATCACCGACCGCCTGCCGCGCGCCGCCCGTGACATCGCCCGCCGCCGCGGCCGGGAGATCGAGCTCATCCTCTCCGGCAGCGAAGTCGAGCTCGATCGCGCCATCGTCGACGAGCTGAGCGACCCGGTGCTGCACCTGCTGCGCAACGCGATCGATCACGGCGTGGAGCCGCCCGAAGAGCGCCGCATGCGTGGCAAACCGCCGCGCGGCACGGTGAAGCTGTCGGTCAAACGCGCTTCGGATCGAGTGCTGCTCGAGGTGGAAGACGACGGTCGCGGGATGGACGTCGAGCGGCTCAAGGCGCTCGCGGTGGAGCGCGGCTTGCTCACCGCCGACGCTGCGCGTGATTTGCCCGAGCGTGAAGCGTTGATGTTGTCGACCGCGCCAGGCCTGAGCACGGCTGCATCAGTGACGGATATTTCAGGTCGTGGCGTCGGCATGGACGCGGTGAAGAGAGCGGTCGAAGCGGTGGGCGGCACGCTGGAGATCACCAGCCGCCGCGGCCTGGGCACCACCTTCCGGCTCTCGTTGCCGCTGACGGTGGTGATGGTGAATCTGCTGCTGGTGGGGTTGGGTGACGACGTCTACGGGCTGCCCATCGCCAAGGTGGCCGGCGTGGTCGAGACCTCCCGCGCCAGCCTCGCGCACAGCCGTGATGTGCCGGTGTTGCAGTTCGGCGCCTCAGTCGTGCCCGCTCGGGAATTGTCTGCTGTGCTCGAAGTTCCAGGCCGCTCGCACGACGTTTCGGCCATCTCACCGTTTGTGGTGGTGGACACCGATGATGGTCGCGTGGCGCTGGCCGTCGACGCGCTGCTGGGGCAGGAAGAGGTGGTGCTCAAGGCGCTGACCAGGCCTCTCGATCAAGTGCCCGGGCTCGCGGGTGTCACGGTGCTCGGCAACGGGCGGCCCGTGTTCATTCTCGACTTGGCCCGCCTCGAGCGGCCCCCTCGACTGCCTGCGGTGGGTGAAGCATGAGCGTGCTCCTGACCGCGAGACAAGAAGACGCGCTTCGTGAGGTGGCCAACATGGGCAGCGCGAAGGCGGCCTCCATGTTGGCGCGCCTGGTGGGTGACGTCGGCGTGTTGGTCGACGTGCCGGTGGTGCTCTCGGCCAATCGGTATCAGCTGGGCTGGTTGTTGGGAGGCCGCGACGTGAAGGTGCACGCGGCGACGTTCGGCATCGAAGGTGAGCTGACCGGGCAACTGTGGTGGGTGCTCAAAGACGAAGACGCCAGGCGGCTGGGGCAGCGGTTGTTGGCGCGCCCCGGTGTGTCGGGCCCGCTCTCGTCATCAGCGAGCGCGGCGCTCTCGGAGGCAGCCAACATCGTGGCCTCGGCCTGCGTGTCGGCGATGGGCACGTTGACGCACGCGAACCTGCTGCCGACCACGCCGCAGGTGCGGGAGAGCACCGTCAGCCAGTTGGTGGGCCCGTCGGAAAACGCACCGCCGCAGACGGTGCTCGCGGCGAACTTCATGTCGACCAACGCGCCGAGTTTCTGCGGCTGGTTGGTGGTGATGCTCGACGCCGAGATGACGGCCAGCGCGCTCGTTCGCCTCGGCCTCTGAGACCGTCGACCGCGCCCTTCAAGGCGTCTTGCTTCACTTCCGGCCCATGAAGTTCTTCACGCGCGAGTAGCTGATCCGCGACGCCATCGCGCACGGTCTTCACGCCACCACCAGAGAACTGCGATGAGGGCTGTTTCGAGCACGTGACATTTCGGAAAACGACCCCGAGACTGATTTCGGTTAGAGCGGGTTCGAACCATCACGGGCCCGTGCCGGCCCTGGGAGAACCACATGAAGAACATCTTGAGAAACCTCGTGCTGTGCGCGTTTGCGTCGGCGCCGTTGGCGTTGACCGGTTGCTCGCCTGAGTGCGTCGACGTCGCTGACTGCAACGAGAAGGCGAGCAAAGAGAACAAGAAGTACACGTGTGAGGCTGGCGTCTGCAAAACCGGCTCGCCTTTCCCTGACGCAGGCACGGGCGGTGGTTCTGGTGGCGGCACCACGGGTGGCGGCACCGGCGGCGGCACGACGGGCGGTGGCGCGGGTGGTGGCGGTGCGGTTGGCGGCGGTGCGGGTGGTGGCGGTGCGGTTGGCGGCGGCGCGGGTGGTGGCGGTGCGGTTGGTGGCGGTGCGGGTGGTGGCGGTGCGGTTGGCGGCGGCGCGGGTGGTGGCGG
>JAYVFP010000177.1:0-4008 GCA_043773025.1 Archangium sp. | reverse complement strand
TTCGCGGGTGCGGAGCTCGGTAAGCCCGCTCCTGACTTCACGCTCAAAGACGTCGACGGCAAAGACGTCTCGCTCGCCTCGTTCAAGGGCAAGACCGTGGTGCTCGAGTGGTTCAACCCGGAGTGCCCCTACGTGAAGGCCGTGCACACCAAAGGTTCGATGGTCGACTCGGCGAAGCGTCAGCAGAAGAAGGCCTGAGGTGCGGCGCGAAGCGGTCAAGCAGATGAAGACCGAGTCGAAGCGCTCGAGTGGCCGCGGGGCGTCGCTGTACTGAGCGCTCACCGAAGTGACGTCAGTCGCGGAAGACCATTCGACAGAACGTCGGCGAGTCGGGGTAAGCGCAGCCCGCGCAGTTGAAGAGCGAGAAGCCCGTGGTGGTGTCGGTACGCGAGTTCTGCGGGCCGACATCGGTGTCGGTGAAGTAGCAGTCAAAGACCGACACCTCATTGAGGCCGCCATTCCCGTCGATGCCCACGACGTCAACGCCCCCCTGCTCGAGGCGCCACCCCGGTCCTGCCTGGGAGAGGAACAAGGTGCCTGACCGGGTGGCTGCGACGCCGTCGTTGTTGGCGAAGTTGACCATCGAGAGGGTGTACTGGCAGCCATCGTCATCACCACACAGCGAGCCGAGCGCGGTCTGGTTGATGGGGATCAGCGCCCCCGCGGTGCGGGCCTCGACCATCAGCCGACCCAGCTCGATGCCGTAAGTCGAGGTCGCCGCAGAGTCGTTCTGCTTGATGCCAGACGAGGTGAAGCCGTTGGCCACCGTGGTGTTGAAGCCCGCAGCGCTGACGATGCCGGTAGGCCCCAGCGTCATCAGGGTGGTGCCGCCGCCCGGGTTGAGCTCCGCGGAGTTGTGCGTGCCGTTGAGGTACCAAGCGAAGTTCTTCGCCGTGCGGAAGTACTCGGTGTTGTTCTGCACGCCGATGCCATAGCTGGTGTCGAAGAGGTTGATCATCTGACGCACCGAGGTGCCGAAGTTGGCGGTGCCGCTGACCGTCGCGGTAGTGGTCGACACGGTCGGGGTCGAAATTCCGGTGGTGGCGACGCCCGCATCGGCCAACCCCCAGTTCGCGCCGATCTTCTGCTGAATGAGGTTCACCAGTTGTTGGGTGTTCTGGTTGACGTCGCTGGCGAGCGCAGGGTCGTCGGCGCAGAAGTACTTGAGACCCAGGCTCGAGAAGAAGCTGGGCGTCACGCAGTTGGCCGACAAAGCCTCGTGCGATGCGAGGGTCACGAGGCCCACCACCGCGAGCCCCAGCCACACGCGACGCCGCGGCACGCCCAGCCCTGCCGAAGCGCGGGCACCAGCAAGCCAGGTCGCGCGCCACGCCTCGAGCTCCTCGACGCTCACGCCCTCGCGCGCAGCCAGCGCGGCCAGACTGAGTTTGGCTTCGAACGACTCGAGGACCACCGCGATGCGGCGCTGTGAATTCATCGAAAGAGTGTCGCCCCGAACAACCGCGCTGCGAAGGACCTTCTGGGCCGGACAGGTGGGTTGCGCCGTGTGTCCTCAGCCGCCCCCGGGTCGCTTTGCCCCGCCATGGCCCACTCCACTGAAGACACCTTCAACCTCGAAGTGCTCAAGCTGCTCATCCACGTCGGGTAAAGGCCCGGGGGTGGGCGGTCAGGCTAGAAGCGGTAGCCGATTCCCACCGAACTCTCGAAGGTCACGTACGAATCGCCGGCACGCAGGCTGGCGCACCCTCACGAAAGACGCTGGCGCAGCTCGTGCCGTTACCGGCGTTGCACGCGCAGGTGCGGCTCCCGACGTGGCGGGGTACGGCTGCCGAGCCGCCCGCGCTCGCGTTGAAGTTGCCCGGTACTGTCACCCCTGCGTTGCCGCCGGCTGCCGATACGCCGGTGGGCGCGCCGGGAACGGTGGCGGGCGCGACGACGTTGGTGGTCATCGAAGGCAGGCTGGGTTGGTGCTCGTGGCTACAAAGGCTACATTCAGCCCATGAACGTCGGGACCCGCGAACTGAAGAACCGCCTCAGCCATTTTCTCAGGCGCGTCCGCGAGGACGGAGACTCGTTATACGTCACCGACCGCGGCGCGGTGATCGCCGAGCTCCGGCCGGTACCGGCGAAGGGCAGGAAGAAGTCCGACCGCGCGGTGCTGGCAGCGCTCGCCGCGAAGGGCGACGTGTCGTCAGGCAGCGGACGGTTCAAGCACTTCAAGGCCATCAAGCCGAGACCTGGCGGCTCTGTCGCCCGGTTGGTGGTCGAAGATCGAAGGTGATCTACTTTCTCGACACCAGTGCACTGGTGAAGCGCTACGTCACCGAGGGTGGGTCCGTTCAGGTCCGTCGGTTGTTTCAGCGCCGAGTCGAGATCGCCGTGGCGCGCATCACCGAGGGCGAGGCCTACGCTGCGATCGCGCGGGCTGAGCGGAAGAACGTCATCACCACCGACGAGCGCGACCGGGCGTTCGAACAAATCGCCGACGACATGGGCGAAGCGCGCGTCGTGGAGATTCGCCGCGCGGTCGTTCAGTTGGTGCGCGGCCTGGTCACGCGGTGGCCTCTGCGCGGGTACGACGCCGTGCAACTGGCTTGCGCGGTGCGGCTCCGCGACGCAGGCGCCCCAGTCGATGTCTGGTGCTCCGACGCCGCGCTCGCCACTGCCGCTCGTGGCGAAGGTCTGCGGGCTACCCGCGTCTGACTGGCTGGGTGTACGAGCGCCGAGCTCACTCCCGCCGACGTCTCGAGGGTCCTCACGCTGTTTCGAACCGGCTCGCTGTGGAGGCTGCAGAACCAGGAGGCCTGTGAGCCTGCTCGTTGTGTCGTGGTGGTGACGTGCGGCGGCTTCAGGCCCGTGTTGGCCATCACCCTGACGAAGCAGGACCGCGCGATGCGGGTGCTGGTGTGTTTCAGCTGTGGGGAGGCCTGGGCGCAGCGCTTCCTGAGCAAGACCATGTTGGAAAAAGACGAAGCGGGGCGCGAACAAGTGCTGCTCTGCGACCAGAAGGCCTGGCTGGCTGTCTTTGCGCCGTTGGTCCCTGAGGGCGACGTCATTCAGAGGCTGGCGACGCCCGTCTCGAAGACGAGGCCTCGCCGGCACTGAACTGGCTCACCTCGACCCTGGCGGGGAATCGCGCTCAGCGTGGCCGCGCGTACGGGAATTGCCCGTCGAGCGGGCCTTGCACGCGCATGGGCGGGGCGGCGCGCCCGGAGAACGCGAACTCCTCGCGCAGCCGCTTGAGCACCTCGGGCCCCACGCGCGGCTCGCACCGCACGACGAGCTCATCGCGGCCCACCGTCACGGTCGCGCGGCGGACAGCCCCTTGAGCGGTCCCTCCTCTGCGTCGAGCTCGAGCTGCATCCACTCGCCGCGGGGGTCGCCGCTGGCGAGCAACACGTCAGCGAGCACGGGCCGCGCTCATCGGGTGGCGCAGTAAGCGCGTTCTGCCACGCGAGCGCGAGGTCGTCCGACACGCGTGGAACGTAGCTTGGGTATGCGCGCGGGCCCATGGCAGGTGCTCAACAAGTAGCACGTCGAGTGGCGCATCATCGCGACAGCTGATTGTGGCATTGCCCTCACGTGGGTCCCGATTTCGCCGGGTTGTTCCTCTTCTCTCTGCCAGTTTTTGGAGATCGCATGTGCGCGTCGTGTGCCGGCCGATCGCCCTGGTACACGGCGCCAGGGGACCCGAGCCCATTTCGCCGAAATCAAGGCGGCCCTGCGCGCGAAGGGGCGGCACACGAAGCCGTACGACCTCCTCATCGGCGCTCATGCGCGCTCGCTCGATGCGACGCTCGTCACGAACGAGCTTGACGACTTCCGGTACATGCCCGGGCTGAGGTGCGTGAACTGGTTGAAGTGACCGTCAGGACCTTCGTCGACCTGCACCCTCGCCGATACGGCGTTAAGACGGCGCTCATGAAAACCCTCTCCCTGCTCACACTCCTCGCCGTGCCCGCCTTCGCGGGTGCGGAGCTCGGTAAGCCCGCTCCTGACTTCACGCTCAAAGACGTCGACGGCAAAGACGTCTCGCTCGCCTCGTTC
>JAYVFP010000176.1:0-92306 GCA_043773025.1 Archangium sp. | reverse complement strand
GTCGCTCTTGCCGCCGAACTCGCGCTTCGCACCGAACTCGCGCTTGCCGCCTCGGTCGTCGCTCTTGCCGCCGAACTCGCGCTTCGCACCGAACTCGCGCTTCGCACCGAACTCGCGCTTCTCGCCGAGCTCGCGCTTCGCACCGGACTCGCGCTTGCCGCCGAGCTCGCGCTTCGCACCGAACTCGCGCTTGCCGCCGCGGTCGTCGCTCTTGCCGCCGAAGTCGCTCTTCCCAGCGCGCTCGTCGCGTGCGCCGGAGCTGCGTTTCACTCCGTCACGATCTCCACGAGGCGCGCGGTCTTCACCGAACTCCCGCTTTCCGCCTCGCTTCTCGCCGTCTCGATCACCGCGCGGCGCCCTGCCCTCTTCACGCGCGCTGGGCCGACCCGCGAAAGGCTTCCTCGGCGCGGACTTCGTTTCCCGCGCAGGAGCATCCTCCCGTTCGTCCCCGGAGCCCTCGTTCGACGCCAGCGGCCCTTCCTGCTCTTCTTCCGAAGCGCGTTGTTCCGGACGCTCTTCGCCCTTGGTGCGCCGGCCTTCGGTGCGCGTGTCTTCTTCAGGCTCGAAGCCGGGCGCTGCGTGACCATGGCGGCGCGCAGGCAACGTGAGGCGCGGCTCAGGCTGCGCATCACCCTCGGCGGCCGCCTTCACGCGGCGGATCTCGTCGTGGCTCAGCGCCCGCAACTCACCAGGCCGCAGGCCATGCACGGGCAGACCGGCATGCGCCGGGCGGTACAGCCGCACCACCGGGTGGCCGATCGCCGCGCACAACCGCTTGACCAGGTGCTGCCGGCCTTCGGTCACGACGATCTTCACCCAGGTGTTGCGCTCGGCCTTCTCGAAGATCTGCGCCTGAACGGCGTGGGCCATTCCATCCTCGAGGCGCACGCCATCGACCAGCTTCTGCAGCGATTGCTCGTCGGGCACACCTTTCACCTTCGCGAGGTACACGCGCGGCACCTCGTGGCTGGGGTGCATCAGCTTGTTGGCGAGATCACCGTCGTCGGTGAGCAGCAGCGCGCCTTCAGCGTCGTAGTCGAGGCGGCCGACGGGGAAGACCCGGCTTCCGGCGTCCTTCGCGTAGTCGCCGACGGTGGGCCGGCCTTCAGGGTCGGACAACGTGGTGACCACTCCGGGCGGTTTGTAGAAGAGGAAGTACTTCCGCTCGGGGTTGACGGCGACCAGCTTGCCATCGAGCAGCACGAGATCCTTGGTGGCATCGACCTGCGTGCCGAGCACGGTGACGACCTTGCCGTTCAGCTTGACGCGACCCTCGACGATCATGTCTTCGGCGTGACGACGAGAAGCAACTCCAGCGCGGGAAAGAAATTTTTGAAGGCGTTCCATCTTGGTTTCAGGTCTCAGAGTCCGTGGGTGGGTTCGGCGGTGCTGCAGGTGTCGTCCCGGGCTCTGGGGGCGGCTGCGGCGGGTTCAGGGTCCTGGCGGCGGACTTCGAGGTGACGTCGGCCTGATCGATTGCGGTCTCCAACACGGCCAGCGCCTCTTCAGAGGCCTGGTCTTGCGCGGCGAGTTTCTCGGCCAGCTTGTTGTCGGAGAGTTCTTCGAGAATGCCGGCGACGGGCTTGGGGGCCTCGCGCTCGACGATCTCCTGGTTCTCTTCGCTGAGTTCCTGGAACTCGCGAAGCGTGGGCAGCGCCGACAGGCTCTTGAGCGCGAAGAACTCGAGGAACTCGCGCGAGGTGCCATAGAGAATCGGGCGGCCGACTTCTTCCTTCTTGCCGACGATCTTGATCAGGCGGCGATCGAGCAGGGCTTTGAGCACCGCGCCCGAGTCGACGCCGCGCACGTCTTCGATCTCGGGCCGGGTCACGGGCTGGCGGTAGGCGATGAGCGCGAGCGTCTCGACGGCGGCGCGGGTGAGGCGCTGCGGCTTGACCTTGAGGAAGCGACGAACGTACTCGGCGGATTCAGGAACGGTGCGCAACTGCCAGGCGCCCGCGACCTCGTTGAGCATGATCCCGCAGCCGACGCGCGCGAGCGTGAGGTCCTGCAGCGCCTTCTCGATCTTCTCGCGGTCGATGCCGGTGGCGTCGAAGAACTGATCGATGGTCAGCGGCTGCGGCGCGACGAAGAGCACGCTCTCGATCACGTTGCGGATCTGCGGGTCGGTCAGCTTGCGCGACTTCGCGAGGATCTTCTCGAACGAGCTCTCCGACTCGACCGCGTCGATGTCGGCTGCGTCGAGATCTTCGAGTTCGGGATCACCCGCGGGGCCTTCGGTGACCGCCGCGACTTCTTCTTCGGAGAACGGGCCAGGTCCACCCGAGCCGCCTTCGCCGTTCTTATTCGTACTCACTGTCGAGCTCCTTCGAAGGGGCGAGGCCGCCTTCAGTACCGAAGTCGGCGAGCGCATCACCCTTCTCGCTGATCAAAATGTCGTCGCTGCCCTCAGCCTGGAAGACGCGCAGCAGCTTGAGCTTGCACATCTCGAGCAGCGCCAGGAACGTGATGACGACGTCGCTGCGCACGCGCGCACCATCGAAGAGCCCGAGGAACAGCACGGCGTGCCCCTTGCCCTCGGCGCGGATCTTATCGGCGATGCGGTACATCGCGACCGAGAGCGAAAGGTGTTCGCGCGTGACCTCGTGCTGCCGCTTGGGCTCGAGCGCCATCAGCACGCGATCGAGGGCCTCGATCAGCTTGTAGATGCTGATCTCTTGCAGGCCGACTTCTTCCTCTTCCAGGGGCACTTCTTCCACCGCCACCCGGCGCGGGAAGACGTCGCGATCGAGGATGGGGTTGAGCGCCAGTTGAGCGGCCGCGGCGCGGTACTTCTGGTACTCGAGCAGGCGGCGCACGAGCTCGGCGCGCGGGTCGCGTTCCTGCACCAGCTCGACGGAGTCCTGCCCTGCCGGCAAGTCTTCGCGCGGCAGCAGCATGCGTGACTTGAGGTGGAGCAGCGTGGCGGCCATCACCAGGAACTCGCCGGCGATGTCGAGGTTGATCTCACGCATCGCCTGGATGTGGGCGAGGTACTTCTCGGTGATCAACGCCATCGGGATGTCGAGGATGTCGAGCTTGTGCTCGCGGATCAGGTGCATCAGCAGATCGAGCGGGCCCTCGAAATTGGGCAGCGCAATACGGAAAGCGTCGCGGGGGGCGATCACTTCCGTCAGTGCGTCCTCTTGTGCAGGACTCACGTCCTTCACGTCAGCCACGGGTCGCTCAACCCCTCGCAAAGGCCGGGAAATCGGCCTCGGCTCGTGTACCACGGTTACCCGTGATGAGCCCCTTTTCTACAATCCGACCGCGTGGCGGACCCGGGCGATCACCGGGGCCGCGTAACCACGGGCTTTCTCGGCGCCCTGTTTGAGCAGGCGCTCGAGCTCGGCCCGGTCGTTCATCAGCTCGGCGTAGCGCTTGCGGGGCTCGGTGAAGGTCGCGTGGTAGCCATCCAGGAGCATGCCCTTGAACTTGCCGTAGCCATGCGTCGGTCCCGTGCCCCCCGCTTCCCTCCACTTCGAGTCGATCGCGGCGAAGTCAGCGGGCGTGTGCACGACCTTGAGCAGGTCATAGAGAGCCTGATTTTCGGTCGGCTTGGCCGCCTCCGGCGCAGTGGAGTCGGTCTTCACTGACATGATCTGCTTCTTCACCTCATCGGCGGTGCCAAAAAGATCGATGGTGTTGTTGTAGCTCTTGGACATTTTCTGCCCATCGCGACCCGGCACCACGGCCGTCTCATCGCGCGTGCGCCCCGCGGGAAGCTTGAAGATTTCTTCGTTGTACTGGCGGTTGAACTTGCCGGCCCAGTCGCGCGTGAGCTCGAGGTGCTGCCGCTGATCCTTGCCCACCGGAACCACGTCGGAGTCGTAGAGCAGAATGTCGGCGGCCATCAGCACCGGGTACCCGAAGAGCCCGAAGTCGGGCTTGGCGCCGTGCGCGAGCTTGTCTTTGTAGCTGTGCGCGTTCTCGAGATCAGCCATCGGCACGACGGTGCCGAGGATCCAGTACAGCTCAGGGATCTCCGGGATGTCGCTTTGGCGGAACAACGCTGCCTTTGCCGGATCGACTCCCAGCGCGAGGAAGGCAGCGGCGGTCTCGAGGGTGAGTTCGCGCGCCTTCTTGCCGTCGCGAACCGAGTTGAGCGCGTGCAGGTTGGCGATGAAGTACAGCGCCTCGCCCTGGTCCTGCATGGTCACGAACTCGCGGATCGCGCCGTAGTAGTTGCCGATGTGGAGCCGGCCGGAAGACTGAACGCCCGAGAGAATGCGCATGCGCGTTCTCTACTTCAACTTGGCGCGCTTCGGCGCTTTCGAGCGGGGGTGTTTGTCGTCGTACATCGCGCGCAGCCGGCGGGAGTCCACGTGCGTGTAGATCTGCGTCGTGCCGAGGTCAGCGTGACCGAGCATCGCCTGCACCGCGCGCAGATCGGCGCCCCGCTCGACCAGGTGGGTCGCGAAGGAGTGCCGCAGCTTGTGGGGTGAGATGAGCTTGGTGATGCCGGCTCCGCGCGCGTGACGGCGCAGCAGTTTCCAGAAGCCCATGCGGGTCAGCGCCTTCGCGCGCGGTGAGACGAAGAGCGCCTTCGACTCGCGGGCCTTGAGCACGGAGAGCCGGGGGCCGTCGAGCCACACCTTGATCGCTTCGATGGCCTTCTTGCCGAGCGGAATGATGCGCTCCTTCTGGCCCTTGCCGAAGGCGATGAGGTAGCCGTCGACGAGGTTCACGTCGTTGATGCTCAGCGAGACGAGCTCGCTGACGCGCAGACCCGTCGCGTAGAGGACTTCGATCATCGCGCGATCTCTGATGCCGGCGAGCGTCTTCACGTCGGGGGCTTCGAGCAGCGCGATGACCTCATCGACGGTCAGGAAGACGGGCAGCTTTCGCGCGTGCTTCGGCGTGTCGAGATCGCCGGTGGGATCAAAGGGCGCGAGCTTCTCGTCTTCGAGGAAGCGGTGGAACCCGCGCAGCGCGGCGAGGTGACGGGCGCGGCTTCGGGGGCCGAGGCCCTTTTGGGCCAGCCAGGCCATGTGCTCGAGCACGTCTTCGCGGGTGGACTCCTCGACGGGCACCGCGCGTTTGTGCAGCTCGCCCAGGTAGTCGCGCACGTCGGCGGCGTAGGCGTCGACCGTCTTGGCGGCGAGGTTCCGCTCAGCGCGGAGGTAGGTGATGAAGTGATCGAGCAACGCCAACTGCATGCGTGGATCATCTCGTGGGGGATCGCGGGGTACAAGTTCGTGGTCTCAGAAGCGCCTGCACGAGTGGGTGTGAAATGGTTTCCCCCGGGCGGTGGTCGGGGCCCGCGGGCCCTCGACCTCGCGCTTTCTGTGACGCATTTGCACTCGGCGACGGGCCAGTGCGACCTTCGCGACGCTCGTACAGCGGGCTGTACGCCTGCGACCTGGGTCGAAGCTTCGTGCAGTTGCGTGACGAAAGTGGCGTGCAGAGAGGCCTGCTCGGGAGCGCCCCGATGTGAAGACCAACCAGTACTGTTCACTCTTGGGGCTTTGCTTCTCCGCTATCTTCAGCTCGTGCGCCTTGTTGCCCTTCTGCTGCTCATCTCTGCTTGCGCGATGACGCCGAAGAGCGCGCCGCGGAGGACCACGTGCGAGATCGATGTCGAGTTGGTCAGTGCGCCTTACGTCGGCAGGGCTTCGACTTCGAACGATGCACGAGAGACGCTGCGCGCGGCTCGTAGTGCGGCGTGTGCGGCACTGCACGTGGATTCACCAGGGACTGATTGCGACGACCCTTCGCAGGTGATCGAGAGCACGCGCTCGCTCGTGTCGGGTGCTGAGGTCAGTTTGCGGCGCGTCGTCAGCCTTGCTCACGCGCAAGCAGCGGGCGTGTCGGATGATCCGCTCGTGGTGTGTCGAGAGGCGACTGGCTCTGTGTGCTCGTCACGCGCTGATGGTCTGAGCTGCTACCAAGCTGGCGTTGAGTGCAATCCGGTCGAGGAGCGCTCGACTCGGTGTGCTCCGGCGTTGCGCGCGCGGGTTCGCCCTGCACTTGCGCCGCGGTGACCGCCCTTTCCCCGCAGGGCAGAGAGAGGCACTGGGTGGCGTTTCAGTACTTCAGGAGTCCATCACCAGGATGCCCTTGCCCTGACGAAGGACTTCGATCTGATCGTCGAGCAGCGACACCACGGTCGAAGGCTCATCCGGCTGCGGACCACCATCGAGGATCAAGTCGAGCCGCTGACCGAGCGCTTCTTTGATCTCCTTCGCGTCGGTGAGCACCACGCCGTCCATGTCGGTGGCCGACGTCGTCACGATCGGCCGGCCCAACATCGCAGCGATGGCCAGCATCAGCGGCGCCTGCGGCACGCGAATGCCCACCTGCTTCTGCTTGCTCTGCATCATGTCGGGCACCAACTTGGTCGCCTCGAGCACGAACGTGAACGGCCCCGGCGTGAGCTGCCGCATGATCCGGTAGGCGAAGTTCGAGACCTTCGCGTACTTCGCCACGTCCGACAGATCAGGACACAGGATCGCCAGCGGCTTGCGGCGATCGCGGTTCTTCACTCCGTAGAGCCGGTCGATCGCCTTCTTCGAGTTCAGATCGCACCCCACCCCGTAATACGTGTCGGTCGGGTACGCGATGAGGCCACCGTCTTCCAACACCTTCACGGCCCGCTCGACCGTCCGCGGCTGAGGGTGGACGGGATCGACCTCGATGATGGGTGCTGACGGCATGCAATGGCTGTAGCCGAAGTCCTCAGCGTTTGCAGGACTTCCACGCGGGGGTGAAGACCTGCCTGTCCGGGTCGAGCACGTAGTTGACGAGCTGGCATCGCTCGCCCACCAACGTCGCCGAGATCTCCCCGCCCCAATCGGCGTGCAGCCGAACACGCGCGACGCCCTTCGCGTCGAACAGCACCGTCGAGAGCCGCGGCTTGCAGACGTCGGTCGCGCCTTTCTGCACTGAGATCACCGCGGCCGCGCTCTTGCCTGAAAAGAACCAGAACTCGCCGTCGGTCGCGTCGGCCTTGGCGTCACACCACTTCTTCGGCGTCGCCGTCAGCTCGAGCTTGAAGCCGCCTTCGAGCGGTGCGGCGGGGCAGCTCAGCTTCTGCTCGAAGCGCGAGGTGCTCAACTGCTTCATCACTTCGCCCAACACCGACTTGCGGCCGAAGAGCTTCTTTTCGCTGCCGGGGGCACGATCGAGCGACTGCTGAAGTTGCTCGAGGGCGCGGCCGGCGCCTCCCATGAAACGCATCAGGTAGATGCCCTTGGGCTCGCAGCCTTCCCATTGCGGGGCGACCAGCTTGTCACTGTCAGAGACGCCGCCTTTCGGGAGCGCGTCGACCACGTTGCCGATGTGGCCGAGCGGCGCGGAGATTTCTCCCAAGGCGGGGGCGACGGGCGGTGCGGCGAGGATCAGGGCGGCGAGCAGCGGAAGCATTGACTTGCTCTTACTTGGTCTGGCCCCTCACCCCAACCCTCTCCCCAGAGGGGAGAGGGAGTTTGTGGAGCCAGGTGGCGGCGGCGTCGAGGGCGGCCGATTCCTTTGCTCCAAAATCGTGGCCGGTTCCCGGCAGCGGGAGAATGTGTGCAGCGCGGGCGACCTTGCGCAGCAACTTGATTGGGCCCAGCTCATCTCTCGTTCCTTGCGCGATCCACGTGGGGCATTGCAGCGCTGACAGGGCCTTTTCGTCGAGCGGCCGCTTTTTTCCCGGCGGCCGGATGGGAAAGCCCAGCAGCACGATCGCCTCGAGCTTTCGCCGCGCCGCGAGCCGAATCGCCAAGCGCCCACCGAACGAGCGCCCCACCAGGATCAACGGGCCTTGCGGGAGTCGTTCGTCGAGCCACGCGCCGTAGACCTCGAGCTCAGGCGTCAGCTTCAGGCGCGGCGGCGCGAGACGCAGGCAGGGAAACCCGAGCGGCTCGAGCCGGGCCGTGAGGTTCATCAGGATTTGCTGGTCCGCGCTGCCCTGAAAGCCGGGCAACAGCACGACCGTCGGCCGACTCATTTCCGCTTCCGTGCACGGACCAGGGTCGGCAACACGCCGGTGCTCTCCCCCGCAAACGAGAAGAGCAGCCGCTCGCGGAACTGCTTGAGCCCTTCCCAGTCGATCTCGATGTGCCCGTGCGCGACCGGATCACGCAGCGTCTCTTTGCCCCACCTGACGAAGGCCGCGAACTCCCCCCAAAACGCAGAGGGCAGCTCGAAGTTCGAGGTGAGGAACTGATTGAAGATCGACAGGTACGCCTCTTCACGGCGCTCCAGCACGCGGCTCACTTCACCCAGCGAAGGCGGGCGCGCCGACTGCTCGCGATCGAGCGACTCGAAGAACCGATCTGCGTACTCCACGCGGTTGCCGCGGCGCTCACGCACCCCGTCTTCAAGGAAACGGCTGCGCAGCTGACGTTGATCGAGCCACTGATCGAACGGGTGAACGATCAACTCCACCAGGCTGCGTTCGAAGGCGCCGGAGAACAGCACCGCCACGGCCGCCGCCGGCAGCTCGGTGTACAGCGAGGTCTGGTAGGTGCGTTCGGCCACCAGCAACATCTGTCGCAGCCGTTCCGGACACGCGATGCGGCCCTGGCTGAACGCGCGCTCGAGGTTCTCGTTCGACTTTCCGTCGATGTCCTTTTCGCGCTGCTCCAACTCGGAGCGCAGGTGGAGCGGGCTCTCTGACTGCAGCACCGCGACACGCTGCGTGGCATCACGGGCCTGCGCTTCGGCGACCGCGCGTTCTGCCTTGAGCCGCTCGACCTCGCGCTTGAGGCGATCCACTTCGGTCTCACGCACCAGGAACCGCCGACGCAGCGCTTCTGCTTCGGCCTTCGCCGCGCCGACCCGCTCTTCCGCTGACGCCTCGAGGGCCTGCCGCCAACCCAGCCGGCGTGCCGTGAGATCGAGCGCACGCTTTGCTTCGGGCTCGTCGGGATCCAGCTCGAGCGCACGACGAAAGTGCGCGTCAGCCTCTTCGAACGCGCCCGCTTCCGCGGCGAGGTGACCGAGATCGACGAACGCTCCCGAACCCACGCGGGGAATCGAGGCCTCGGGCAACGCGGTGGCCAGGTTCAGCGCGACGCGTGCTTCGTCAGCCCGCCGCAACAACCGCAGCGCCCTGCCCCGGGCCGAGTGAAAATCGAAGTCCCAGCCGGTGTCGCGCACCTTCACGAGCTTCTCGGCCGAAACCAACAGCTCGAGCGCGCGCGCGGGTTCACCTCGCAGGTTGGCGATCTGCGCGAACTGCACCAGGTCGTCGGCTTGTGGATCCTGCGCGAGCCGCCGCGCGATGGCGCAGTCGACAGCCTCCCGCTCGCCCGCGAGCTCACCTGCGTAGGCCATGTGGGCGATCTGGTACGGCTCGAGATGCCCGGCTGCGTCGATCTTCCGCCACGCTTCGAAGGCGCCGCGCGCGTCGCCCCGCAACAACTTCACGTCGGCTCGAAGTGCCTTCGCCGTCCACAGCAGCACCGCGGCGGGCTGACTGCCTTCGATCTGCGCGGCCAGGCGATCCGCGTCGTCGAATTGACCACGGCGCAGCTTGACCATCGCCAGCACCAGCCGCGTATCGGCCCCGCCCCCGACGA
Source organism: Archangium sp. (assembly GCA_043773025.1). Lineage (GTDB taxonomy): Bacteria > Myxococcota > Myxococcia > Myxococcales > Myxococcaceae > Archangium_A. Next base: position 82,797 of record JAYVFP010000176.1, on the reverse strand, counting down.
GCATCGCGCGCGCCAGCTGCGCTTCGGCCTCTTCCACCCGGCCCACGCGGAGCAAGGCGCCTGCGAAATAGGTGAGCACCTGCGGGTCGCGCGGGCGCGCACGGCGAACGCGGCCCAGCAGCTCGATCGCCTTCAGCGGTTCATCTGCATCGAGATAGAGGCTGCCCAGGCGCGCTTCGATTTCACTGTTGGCCGGGTGCTGCGCGAGCCCGGCCTCGAGCACCGTGCGCGCCTCGTCGCGGCGGCCGAGCTGGCGCAGGGCCTCGCCCAGAAGAGAGGCGATGGCGGCTTCTTTGAAGCCGGCCGCTTCCACCTCGCGGACGAGCGTCTCGACGGTCGCCCACTCGCCACGCTCGGAGTGGAGCCGCGCCTGCTCGAGTTGGGCGATCGCTCTGCGCTTGTTCAGCCCGGACACCGGCGGCACCCTACTCCGTTCGCTTGCGGAAGAAGTCTCGTGTGACGATGGGCTGCAGGGGCTCAGCGGGCTCCCTCACCCTGATTTCCTGGGTCGCTTCGCCTCGGCGCATCTTCCGCTTCGCTTCAGCTGCGCGCGCCCCGCTTTCAGCGGGACCGGCTCCGCTCTCCTCGAGGGAGAGGGAGAGAGAGAGAGAGGCAAGGAGCTCTTCGCGGGTCTTGAGGCCTGAGGCCGCGGGGCCGAGGCGCTCGCGGGCCAACGTCAAGAGCTCCCTCAACGTGCGCCCCGTCAGGTCCTCCATGGGCGCGCACTTCTCACTGACCGGGTTGGCGGTCAACGTGACAACATGCATTCCCGCCGTGAGCGACCTGCCGCGACTCCTGTTGTGCTGCTTCGACGTCATCCCGGCGCCCTCGGCCATTTCTCGTCGCGCGACCGAGTACTTGAAGGGCCTCTCGGAGCGGTACCAGGTGGTGGTGCTGACGGTGAAGACGCCCGATCACACGCACATCGAGCGGTACCACGGCGCGCGGCTGCTGCGGGTGCCGGTCGGCTCGGGTGATCTCGCGGCGCGCGTGCAGGCGTTCGATCGCGCCGTGCGAAGACAGCTCGACAGCGAAGAGTACGTGATGGTGCACTTCTTCGATCCCTTCGGGGGCTACGCGCTGTGCGAGCGGCGATCGGAGTTCGGTTACAAGCTCGTCTACGACGCGTGCTCGTTGCCTTCGGTCGACCTGCCGTTCCTGGTCAGTGAAGACGAAGTGAACCGCCGCTTCATCGCCAAGGTGCGCAGGCAAGAGCTCTTCTGCCTGATGAACGCCGACGTGGTGATCGTCGCCAACGAGCTCACCCGCGACTTCGTGGCAGGCCTGGGCGTGCCGCGCGAACAGGTGCAGGTGTTGCCCGCGCCGGTCGATCTGACCCCGTACGATCCCGCTGTGATGGGCGCGCCCGACTCGACGCCGATGAAGTTGTTGCACCTGGGCAATCAGAGCGACGCGCAGGATCTGCCCACGCTGCTCGAGGCGATGCAGCTGGCCCTGCAGACCGTCGACGTGCGCCTCACCATCGTGGGGCCCAAAGACGAGGAGCATCAGGCGCGGCTGGAAGAGAAGGTCACGGCCCTCAAGCTCACGGGCAAGGTCGACTTTCAGCCGCAAGTCGCGCACGACGATCTGCACAAGGTGCTGGCCGCAGCTGACGTGGGCATGTTGACCCTGGCCGACGTGGAGCGCAACAGCCGGGTCGGTTCACCCCTCTCGCGCCTGGGTGAGTATCTGGCTGCGGGAAGGCCGGTGATCGCCGCCGACGTCGCTGCCGCCCGCGCGCTGCTCCCCGATGACGGCGTGGTGCTCTACCGGCCGCAAGACAAACACTCGCTGGCCGACGCCATCGTCAGCCTGGCCACCGAGCCCAATCGCCGCGTGAAGCTGGGCGCTGCCGCGCGTGCGGCCAGTCTCGATCGCGACGCGGCGAAGATTCGCGCCGACCTGGTGGCCATCTATGTGACCTTGAGCGGCACCGGCGTGCGCGCGGTCGGCGATGCCGACGCCACCACGCCCGACGAGGTCACCCAGCTCGGCGCGTCGCTCGGCTCGGAAGACACGCAGAAGAGGAATGCTGCGGCGCGGGCCAAACGCACGGAGGACGAAGCGCCCTCGGGCACCAACAAGGTGAAGACCGACCCGGCGATCGCGGCCGAAGAGACCTCGCCTGAAGCGACCGTGGGCGGCGATCGACCCAGCGTGATGGGCGTGCCGCTGCATGAAGATGACCTGCCGCCGGTGGTGCTGGGTCACGTCGTCAGAGAAGTGGCCGCCGAGTTCGCGCAGACCAGCACCGAGCCGAACGCGCGCCGCTCGACCGAGCCTCCGGTGGTGATGGGCATGCCGCTGGCTGATTTTGCGCGCGGCCCTCTGGGTTCGGTGACCCCGGGCGATCTGGCCGATGAGCTGGGCGACATCGCGGCGAGCGAACCTGGGCTCCCTGCGCCGACGGCGCCCATCCCCGACGAGCCGCGGCATCTGGAGGACGCTCCCACCACCGGGAGTCACCTTTCATTGGTGAGGCCCGACGTGGAGGACGAGCCGATGCCGACGGTGCCCACGCGGCCTCCTGAGTTGGAGGCTCCGGCCGCTTCGGCTCCGCCTCCGTTGCCGCCTCCGCAGGTCTTCATTCCTCCTTTGGAGATGCCTCCGAGAGCCCCTCACCCGAACCCTTTCCCCGCTTTGCAGGGTGGGGGGGTTGCGTTGCTCACGGTGCCGCCCCTGCCCACGTTCGTTCCCTTCAATCCCAAACCCATGGCGCCGCCTCCATTGCCGCGGACCAGCTCGGGGATCTTTGCGGCGCAGCTCCCCAAACAGGCGACTGGGCTCTTTCCTGAGCCGGTCTCGATCCCTGAAAAGCCGGTCGAGCTCGACGAGACCGACATTCAACAGGTGGGCGAAGGGGACGGCCCGGTCGAGGTGAATGCCGATGAGATCGTCGAGGTGCCCGAGGCCGAAGCGGCCGATGAATCGCCCCTGATGGCCTCGGAAGAGTCGGTCACCACGGTCGACACGGACGCCTCACCGCCCCCCTCCGCCATCGACCCCTGGCTCGCTCAGCTGGTGCACGGCTACTGCCCCCCAGAATCGGGGCTCTTCTCGCGCCACACCCCGCCGACCACCATGCCGGGTCGAGATACCTGACCAAAGTAGCGATCATGGCGGTTTACCGGCCCATGCGCCCGTAGCAGGATGGGGGCTCCCACCGCTCATCTGAGGTTCCATGGAGCGCCGCGCCCTCATCGTTGAAAGCCAGTCTGATTTTGCATTGACCCTCGCGTCGGTCCTCAAAGGAGCAGGCTTTCAGACCAGCCTCGCTGCCACTGCAGGAGACGCCCAACGCGAGCTCGAAAAGCGGCGCCCCGACATCGTGGTGCTCCGAGCGGAGCTCCCGGATCAGTCTGGTTTCGTCTTGTGCGGTGCGATTCGTAAAGGCCGCTTCGGCCAGAACCTGCCCGTCATTCTCGTCTCTTCTGACTCCGGCCCGGAGGCGCTGCAGCAGCACTCGCAGGGTCCCAACGCCGCCAATGGATACCTCGCCATTCCGTTCGAGATGGGGGAGCTCGCCCGCTTGACCCAAACCATCGTGCCGCCCGGTTCACCCGACCAGTCTCTCGACGACATGGACGGTGAGTTGGAAGCGGCCCTGCAGGGCAACCCCGCCACCGAATCGGCTGCGAACGCGGCCCCCCCGCCGCTCAAGACTGGTGGCCCGCCGCGGCTGCCGCGCCGTGAACGCCGCAGCGCGCTGACCGACGAAGACAAAGCGTTCCTCGATCGTTCGTTCGGCTCGATCGCCGATCGCAAGACCGAGCTGCTCGCCGAATCGCGTGAAGTCAAGCGCGCGCCCCGCCGCGACGCGATGGGCACGCCGGAAGCGAAGATTCAGATTCTCCGTGACGAGCTCAAGTCGCGCGAAGCCCAGATCGCCCGCATCTCCGAGATCTGGAGCGTGCGTGAGCGCGAGCTGCTGTCAGTGGAAGACCGGCTCAACGAGAAAGACGTCGAGATTCAGGGTCTCAAGATGCAGGGTGACGATCTCACCCGGCGCCTCAACGACTCGCAGAACACGATGGTCGAGAAGGAGCGCGAGCACGGCCGCCAGGTCGAAGATCTGCTCCTTCAGAAGTTCATCGGTGAGAAGGAAGTCATCGAGGTCGTCTCCGCCAAGGAGAAAGAGATCAACATCTTGAGGCGAGAGAAGAGCTCGCAGGAAGATGAGATCACCCGCAAGGGGCAGGAGCTCGATCAGGCGCGCCGCGACTACGAGCAGATGGAAAAGGAGTACCAGCTCGCGACCCTCGAGTTCGAGGTCAAGGAAAAGCAGCTCTCCGAGACCGTCGCCTCTCGCGAGACTTCTCTCACCCAGCTCAACAGTGAGTTCGAAGGCCTGCAGGAGCAGCAGCAGCAGACCCTCTCGGAGCGCGACGCCCGGTTCGCAGACTTCGAAGGGCAGCTCGCCGCGCTGACCCAGACCCTCGAGAAGACGCAGAACGAGCGCGACGTCGCGGTGCGCGATCTCGAGAGCAAGCTTCGTTTGTCCGAAGAGCACGCCCAGCGCAGCGACGCTGAAGGTGAGCGCCTGACGCAGGAGCTGGCCGATGCCCGCACCCGCGCCAGCGAGAAGATCGGCGAGATGGATGGCGAGATCGCCACCCTGCAGACGCAGCTCGAGTCGCTCAGCACGCAGAAGTCCGAGATGGAGCAGCAGCTCGAGGAGCAGCTGCAGCAACGTGATGGGAGGCTCACCCAGCTCGAGAAGGATCTCGCGGAGACCGTCGAGCAGAAGGATCGCCAGGAAGCCCAGCTGCAGGCCGACATCCAGGCCCGCCTGGAGGCCATCGGCGAGCTCGAAGGTGAAGTCGAGGCGGTCAAGGCCGCGCTGGCCGATAGAGAAGCAGAGTTCGCCGGCGAATCGGGTGAGCTCGGCGCGCAGATTTCAGAGCTGACCCAGACCTCGCAGGCCCAGGCCGCGACCATCGCGTCGCTGGAAACCGAGAACACCGATCGCCAGCGCAACCTCGACGGCCTCAACGCCGAGGTCGCCGACAAGAACACCCGCATCTCCGACTTCGAGACGCGGCTGTCGACCGCCCAGGAGACCATCGCCGAGCGTGATGGTGAGCTTGGCGCGCTCAAAGACACCGTCGAGCAGCGCACCCAGGAAGTGGCGCAGCTGCAGCAGGGCGTGGCCCAGCGCGACGAGAACATCTCTGGCCTGACGATGAGCCTGCAGGAGACGCAGAACGCGCTGCTCCAGACGCAGGATTCGCTCAACCAGACCCAGGACGCCTTCGAAGAGAAGACCACCGAGCAGGCGCAGACCGCCGAGGCGCTCGGCCGCACGCAGCAGGAGCTCGCGCAGGTTCGGGGTGAACGTGACGAGCGCCAGGGCGAGGTCATCGCCGCGCGCAACGAGATCCAGCGGGTCACCGGGCTCTACCGGCAGACCGAAGCGAACAAGGCCCAGCTCGAGGAGGAGTTGTCGGGTCAGATTGGTCAGCTCAAGACCTCGCTTGCCGAAGCCAGCGGCAACTACGAGGCGGAAGCCGCGGCGCACGAGCTGCTGCAGCAGGACACCTCGGCTCAAATTGGCCAGCTGTCGCAGAACGTCGCCCAGCTCACGCAGCGGCTCGAGGCCACGCAGGTCGATCTCGCGGCCACCCGCTCGAACCTCGATGACGCGCTCAAGTCGCTCGACATCGAAAAGCGCGCACACGCCGACACCAACAACCACGCCGAAGAGCGCATCGCCGGGCTCGAGGGCGAGGTGTTCAAGGTGCGCGAGCAGGCGCAGGATCTCAACGACGGCCTGCAGGCCACCAAGCAGGAACTCGGCGCCCGCGTGGCCGAGCTGACCCAGCTCAACGCCCGCCTGGCGCACGCCGAAGACACCCGGCAGCACCTGGAAGATCGCATCGCCACCTCGACCGAAGAGGGCTCGCGCCGCGAAGAGCTGCTGCAGAACGACCTCGCCACCAAGAGCAAAGAGCTCGCAGACACGCTGCGCAAGCTCACCACTCTTCAACAAGAGAAGACGCGCCAGGTCGATCAGCTCACCCGCGAGGCCAGCGCCAAGGCCGAGCTCGCGAAGAACCTGGAGCTCAAGCTCAAGTCGCTCTTCGACGAGTCAAAGAAGAAGACCGACGAGCTCACCCAGCGCCTGACTTCGACCGGGGGAGAGCTCGACGCCACCAAGAAGGAGCTCGCCGCGCGCACCGCCGCCGTGGAAAAGGCTACCGAGACCGCCCAGGCCGCAGCGCAGGAGCGCGATCAGGTTCGGACGCAGATGCAGACCACCGTGCAGCAGGCCAACGCCCGCATTCAAGAGGCGAACTCGGCGGTCGCGCAGGAAAAGGCAGCCGCCAAGAAGATCGGCGACGAGCTGACCCAAAAGGCGCAGCGTGCCGAGACGCGCATCGCCCAGGTGCAGCAGGAGATTCAGGCCAAGCTCGGTGAGATGGAGACCCGGCTCAAGGAGGCCCAGAGCCAGCTGGCCATTCGCCAGAAGCGCGTGTCGGAGCTCGAACAGGCCACCGAAGGCGCCAACGCCGCCCGCAGCCGCAGCGAGAAGGAGCTGCAGGCGAAGATCGCCGCGGCCGAGCAGAAGGCCACCGAGAACGCCGCCCGCCTCGCTGCCACCGCGCAGGACAAGAAGGCCGTCGAGGCCAAACACATGAAGGAGCTCGAGGACCTGTCGACCAAGCAGAAGGCCGAGGTCGAGCGTCGAGAGGCCGTCAAGGCGCAGGAGGTGAAGCGGCTTCAGGAAGCGGTGCAGGAGAAGAGCAAGCAGCTCAAGGTCGTCGAGCTCGAGCTCGCCCGGTACAAGAACAAGCCTGCGGGTGCTCCGGCGGCGGCGGCTCGCCCTGCCGCGGCGCCGGTGTCTTCGCCGTCTCGCCCGCCTGCCTCCAGCCTCGCCAACTCGTTTCTGGGTGATGAGGACGAAGGCGCCACGCGGGTCAACGTGATCCCCGATCAGCGTGCTCCTGCGGCCAGACCCGCGGCTCCGGTGGCGGCCAAGCCCGCCGCGCCTCGCCCGGCGATCACCGCGGCAGCGCCTCAGAAGCGTCCTCAGGAAGGCAGCGATCGCACCGTGGTGATGAGCGGCAGCACCTTGCCGCCGGCGAGTTCGGGTGACGACGACGTCGACTTCACCTCGATCGTCGACAACCTCGGCGAGTCCTGAAAGGAACCATCCCGAGAGGGTTGGCGGAAATATAAATCGGGTTCCATCACCGGTCTCCCCGAGCCCAGTCGAGGGGGCACTTGCAGTGCGAAAGAGCGGCGATCCCTCGACTCCGCTCGGGATGAGCGATGCCCGTTCGCTCTTTCGATCAACCCTGCGAGCGGTGGGGGGACCTCGCGCAACAAGTGGAATCTCAACTGCGCTTGAGCTGCTTGAAGCCCCCTGCCCCGTCGCCCCGTTCTTGGCTATACGGGCAGTTCCTTTCGTCGGCGGAGTCTCCATGCGCGCGCTTCCTCTCGTCATCGCCCTCTGCCTGGCCACCGGGTGTGAAACCGTCGTTCGCACCAAGCCGCAGGTCGACGCGGGACCCATCTGCGAGGGCGCTGAGCGCGTCGTGAACGGGGCCTGCCGCTTCGTGTGCACCCGTGATGGCGACTGCCCCACGGGCCAGCGCTGCGATCTGCTGGTCGGCACCTGCGCGCCCAAGCCGCCCCCCGTCGACGCGGGTGAGACGCGAATTCCCTGCACCGAAGGCGCGGTGCGCTGCTCCACCGACAACACCGCCGTGCAGACCTGCGGCGACGCGGGCGTCTTCACGACCTCGCAGCAGTGCGTGCAGCCCGACGGCTTCTGTCAAAACGAGCGCTGTCTGGTGTGCCGCCCGGGTGCGAAGCGCTGCGCCGCGGGCGGCGCGGAAATCTGTCTCGATGACGGCAGCGGCTACCGCGCCATCACCTGCGCGGTGGGCGCCAGTTGCGTCGCCGGCGAGTGCGTGGAGTGCACCGTCGGCCAGCGCCGCTGCAGCCCCGACAACACCACCCTCCAGGAGTGCCAGCGCCTGCCTCGCGAAGATCTCTCTGCCGGCTACGTGGCTGCGGGCGACAACTTCGACGGCACCTGCGTCACCCAGGTCTGTGAACAAGGCGCGTCAGGCGCTCAGTGCCGGGCCCCCGCCTGCTTGCCCGGCGCCCTGCGTTGCGCCAACCCCAGCACCCAGGAGGTCTGCTCCCCCACCGGCGCGTGGTCGAGCGTGGCGTGCAGCTCGTTGCCCAACATGGGCCCCACGGCCGAGTGCCTCAACGGCGCCTGCGTCGATGAGTGCGCCGATGCCGTGCGCGCGCGCAGCTACTTCGGCTGCGAGTATTGGTCGGCCATCACCGACAACTCCGTCGACGCGCTCTTCAAGGGCCGCACGCTCTCTGGCCAGGGCACCGCCGACAGCGACTTCGTCTTCGTGGTCACCAACCAGTCGGCCGTGCCCGCGACCGTCGAAGTCTGGCGTTTCGTGGGCAGCGCACCGGTGCGCGTGAAGCAGGTTACGGTGCCGGGCCGCAACGACCCGGCCACCAGGGGTCTGGTGAAGATCCCCGTGCCCTGGCAATCGATTGGCCCCGCCAACGCGCAGACCGGCAATGCCTTCACGGGGCGGGCGCGGTACGGCTACCGGCTCACGTCGACCCGGCCGGTTACCGTTTACCAGTTCAACCCCATCGACGCGGTCAAGGTCACCAACAAGGCCTGCACCGCGAGCGTGGGAGCGAGCGATTGTGACTGCAACGAGTACAGCGAGTTCGTGTGCACCTCGACGATCTTCGGAAGCTGCTTCGCGTGCAACTCTCCGGGCATCTGCTCGCAGGCCGCCGCTGGCAAACGCTGCTCGTATGGCACCTACAGCAATGACGCGTCGCTGCTGCTCCCCGCGCACATCCTGGGGCTGAGCTACGTGGCGGTGACGCCCGGTCACGCTCACATCAACGATCCCAGCGCGTCTCCCGGCCAACGCGACTTGCCTCGTTCCTCCGCGATGACCATCGTGGCGACCGCCGACAACACCGCGGTCACCGTGAAGGCTGCCGGCGTGACCCAGGCCTCCACGTCGGGCACCGCGGTCGCTGCGATGGCGGTGGGCGAGACGCGTGTGTTCACGCTGCAGAGCTATGAGGTGCTTCAGCTTTCCTCGGCCACCGCGGGGGCCAACCTGACCCCCGACTGCCAGAACTTCAGCGGCGGCGCGACGTGGTGCCGCAAGGCCAACGATCTGACGGGCTCCATCATCACCGCCGACAAGCCAGTGGCCTTGTTCGGCAGCAACCCCTGCCTCAACGTGCCGTGGACGCGCGCGGCCTGCGATCACGTGGAGGAGCAGGTCTTTCCCTTCAGCACCTGGGGTCGGAACTTCGTGGCGGTGCCCAGCGCGCCGCTGCGGCTCATCAACAACAACTTCTCGAGCAACCCGCCCCCCGATCACTTCAAGATCGTCGCTGGTGCACCCACCAGCCTCATCCTCACGCCTCCCCCGGCGGCTGGCGACGTCCTGGTGCCCCTCAACTGCCTGAGCGGGAGCCTTCAGGCGAATACCTGCCAGCTGGCCGGCGGATCCTTCGTCGAGTTCAAGTCGGTTCGGCCTTTCACCGTGCGCGCTAGCGCGCCCATCGCCGTCGCCCAGTTTTTTCCGGGCCAGGGCAACGTCACGGGTGCGGCCACCGACCCGCAACAAGGTGACCCCTCGATGGTGCTGCTGCCGCCCGTCGAGCAGTGGCGCAGCCGCTACACCGTGCTCGCCTCGACCGGCCTCAAGGACAACTACCTGGGCCTGACCATCGACGGCACCAAGGTGATGAACGTGAAGGTCGATGGCGTGGTGGTCACCGGTTTTGCCCCCATCGCGGGGACCAGTTTTCAGACCAGGAACCACCCGGTCACCACCGGCACCCACACCATCGAGGTGACGCCACTGGCGGGCCAGTTGACGCTCCCCGGCGCCGGCGTGACCGTCTACGGCTACGACGCCTACGTAAGCTACGGCTACACCGGCGGGCTCGATCTGACGACCATCGTGACGGGCATCAACCCCGGCGGGTGAGAGGTAGCGCCAGCAGGCGCCTCCGGCTAGACGGTCGGCATGACGTCAATTCGCGCCGTCGCCGTCTGCTGCAGTCTGACCCTCGCGCTGGTTGGCTGCGCGCCCAACCCGTGTGAACGCTCGACCAGGGCCGCCAAGGCCAACCAGGGCGACTGCGGAGACGCGATCGCAGGCTCGCTCCTGGGCAGCACCTGCTCGTCGAGCCTGAGCTCGTGCAGCGACGCCGATCAGAAAGTCATCGGCGACGTGCTCACCTGCGTCGAGAAGATGTCGGCCTGCAGCTCGTTTCAGAAAGACGCGTGGAAGCTGCAGCGCGACGGCTGCGCGGCGCCTCTCCAGACGCTCTCGCCCGCCTGCCGCGCCGCGTTCGGCAGCGTCGTGCCGGTGATCGACGCGGGCATGCCCGACGCCGGCCCGCAGGCCATCGCCGACGGCGGCAACGGCCTGGGCCTCGTGGGCGTGGCCAACGCCGACACCGTGGCGCTCGCGTGGGATCTGCGCCGCACTGCGATGGTCGAGAAGTGGATGCTCATCGAGAGCGATGCGCTGGGTGACAACCGCGCCGAGCGCTTCCTCGACATGACGCCCGGCACGGCGATGAACGTGCTCATTCCCGACGCGGGAATGGGCGGCCGAAGGTATTACCTCGCCGGCTTGAACGCCGCGGGTGAGGTGCTCCTGGGCATGCCCATCATGGACCTGACGCCCGTGGTCGACGCCGGCATGTCGTGCATGGGCCCCGATGGTTGCCCCGACGATCGCGTGTGCGACCTGGGTCAGTGCCGCCTGCAGACCTGCCCCTTCCAGATGAACAACACCTGCCCCGGTGGCTACGCCTGCTTCTCGCCTGGCCAGTGCCGGCGCACCTCGGCCGATGGCGGCGTCTTCACCGGCGGCATGCGGCGCGACGCGGGCACGGCGCCCCTGCCCTTCATCTCGAACGAGATCGCCGTGACGCCCCGCCCGCCCCTCGTGCAGCCCACCGTCAGGGTCGGCTCGGTCAGCGCCAAACGCCCCGACATCGCCGCCCTCGACACGGCGCGCGTCTCGCTGGCCCTCGAGCAGGAAGGCCAGTTGATCGCCCACCCCAGCATCGCGCGCGGCGCAGACTTCCTGACCGACGAAGCGAGCACCAGCTTCAGCCTCGACACCACGGGCACCCGGGTGCACCTCGCGTGGAACCCCGACAGCCAGGCGCTCTACGCCTGCTACGTGGTCGGCCGTGGCGTGCGCGTGCAGAAGAGCGTGGATCGCGGTCAGACCTGGGGCCGGGTGGTGAACACCTTCGAGCCCCCGCTGCCCGGCGACGGCGGCACGGGCGAGATCATCCGCGACTGCGACATCGCGCCCTGGAAGAGCGGCGGCGCGCTGCTGGTCACGGCAGAGACTGAGACGCTGATCGTCCGCGAGCTGACCGAGACGCTCTCGGTCAACATGATCGGCCCGGCCTTCACCTCGACCTCGCCTGATGCAGGCGTCACCGCTGTCTTTGCGCCTTCGCACCCGGCGATCGCCACCCTGCCCTCCACGGGCCTGGTGCACATCACCTTCACCGGCACGCGCCTGCTCACCTCGGGCAACACCGACACCGAGCCCTATGGCGTGTTCCGCGAGGGTGCGGGCTCCTTCTCGACCGCCGCCCGCATGACGCCTTCCGCCCTGCCCAGCGCGTTTCCCGAAGACTGGACCACGGTGAGCATTCACCCGAAGACCGGCCGCGCGGTCGGCGCCTTCACCACCGTCTCACCGGGCGCGCAGCAGTTCAGCACCGTCTACGTCTCGCTCTTCAGCACCGTGACGCGGGGTTGGGGCACGGGCTCGCACTTGAACGTCTTCGTGACCGACCAGAACACCTCGGTGTGGCTGCCGGCGAAGTCGCCCACCGACATCTGGTTCGCGTTCTCGCCGCAATTTGCGCCGCTGCCAGACGGCACGTTCGCGTTCAGCTTCGTGGCGGGGCCCAACAACGGAATGGCGGGCGACTACCGCATGTACATGGTGCCGTTCGATCTCGACCGGGTACCGAGCATCACCAACGGCCGCGGCTGGTTCGTGCCGCCGGTGATGAAGATGTCAGACGAGCGCGTGCTGGATCCCCGGGGCACCTTCGCAGCGCCGCAGCCCCCGGTGACCTCGCTGACGGCCGACCAGCAGATCTCGGTCTACGGCGTGTTCATTCAGGGTTCAGGCATCGGCGGCGAGGTCGAAGGCGCCGCGCGGTTCTTCAGCTGGCCTTGAGGGTGAACGGCCCGCCGAAGGTCTGGCGGGTGTGCGACCACACATCGCGGAAGCGGATGGTGCTGACGGCCCGGGCGAACCGGTGACCGTGGGTGCCCTGCTCCAACTGCATCTGGCGGATGATGGCGCGGGCCAGCACGAAGGCGGCGAGCACCAGCAGGCCACCGGGCACGACGACCATCAGCGTCAGGGTGAACAGTCTCATCATGGTCGTCGTCATCGTGAACCCCGCACTCTCCGAGCGTGTGCAAGTGCAGTCGGCGTGCCCACCTGAAGGCTGACGAACTCCGTTGCCAATTCAGGCGCTTGGCAGACAAATCAAATGAGTCAACGCAGCCTCTGCGGGTCCATCGCGTCACCCGCGCCACGGGGTTTCGCGGGCGGCCTGTGACGCGCGTGTCAGGGCCTTCGCTGCGACGACTCGTACTCGAAGAAAAAGCCGAGGCAGGCTGAGGTGGCCAGGTGCCACACCGCGTGGCCGTTGATGAGATGGTTGTCGGGGTCACAGGCGAGCCGGGTCTTGTCGGCCAGCCAGAAACCGAAACCGGCCAGGAAGCAGCCGATCACCCAGCGCAGCCAGCGGCGTGAGGTGGCGCTCAAAGGAGCCCCCGGCCGGAGCTCGAGCACCAACCAGACGATTACCTGAGCCGAGAAAACGGGGATTCCACTGCGGGGCACCAGCAGGAGCGTCGCGACCGACCCCAGCACCAGGCTCAGCCAACGCACCGTGAGTTGGGTGGTGGACCAGTCGAACCTGCGCCCGAGCGCGAAGGTGAGGAGCGTGGCGCTGATGAGGAACATGCCCGAGACGTCGAGCGCTTCGCCCCAGAAGGTGCCGGTGGCGTGGAGCGAAAAGCCCAGCGGGCCCTGGAGCAACGCGGCTACGACGATGGCCCACAAGGCGGGCTGCCCCCGGCGCCTGCAGCGGCTGATGAGCCACAAACCGACCAGCGTCTTGCTCAGGCTGGTCAAGGCGTTGGCGGGCTCGGCGATCACCGCGCACAGCCTCGCTTCGCAAAACGAGAGCGTCGCGGGGGTAAAGCCTTCCCAGGGGCAGAGGTCCGTCATGCTCGGGGCCAGAGCGTAGGCGTTGATCCGCTGTCTCGCGTCGCGTTCCACTGCTATCTGCTCTCGGCACATGAGCCAGTTCGCCGACATCGACGACGCCTCGAAGCGCCTCGCTTCGGTTGGGTACCTGCCCTCTCGCGACATCTCCACGTCGGCCTTTCTGCTCGACCGGCTGGAGAAGCCGGTGCTGATCGAAGGGCCGGCGGGCGTGGGCAAGACCGAGTTCGCCCGCGCGTTGGCGTCATCGCTGGGCCGCGAGCTGATTCGCCTGCAGTGTTACGAGGGCCTCGACGAGTCGAAGGCGCTGTACGAGTGGGAGTACGCCAAGCAGCTGCTGTACACCCAGCTGCTCAAAGACAAGATAGGCGAGCTGATGGTGGGCGCGGGCTCCATCAAAGAAGCCGCGGATCGCGTGGCGGCCTCAGACGCGGTGTTCTTCTCGGAGCGGTTCCTGCTCCCCCGGCCGATTCTTCAGGCGCTCGTCAACCCGAAGCCCGCGGTGCTGTTGATCGACGAGATCGACAAGGCCGATCCTGAGTTCGAGGCGTTCCTGCTCGAGGTGCTCGCGGAGAACGCGGTCACCTTGCCCGAGCTGGGCACCATCAAGGCCAAACACATTCCGCGCGTGGTGCTGACGTCGAACAACGCCCGCGAGCTGTCGGACGCGCTCAAGCGGCGGTGTCTGCATCTGTACATCGACTACCCCACCCGGGAGCGTGAGCTGTCGATCGTTCGCTCGCGGCTGCCGGGGGTTCCGGAGAAGTTGGCGGAGCAGGTGGTGACCGCGGTGGGCAAGCTGCGGAAGCTCGAGCTCAAGAAGTCTCCATCGATTTCCGAGACGTTGGATTGGGCTCAGGCGTTGGTGCTGCTCAACGCCGATACGTTGTCGGCGGAGCTGGTTGCCCAGACTTTGAACCTGGTTTTGAAACATGAGGCCGATGTCGAGAAGGCCAAGGGGCAGCTTCACTCGCTGGCGACTCCCTCCCAGAGAGACTGATGAAATAGGTGCCTCGACTCCGCTCGCAGGGTTGATCGAAATCAGGAGCGCCCACCGTTCATCCCGAGCGGAGTCGAGGGATTAACTCGCCTTCGGGCGGTAAGTGCCCCCTCGACTGCGCTCGGGGAGACCGGTGATTGGAGTGATTTCTATTTCGGCCAACCCTGTCGGCACGAACGGAACCGGCCGAAATCCGTTCAGCCCGAGCGAAGTCGAGGGCGTACTTCAACAGTCGCCCAGAGGGAGAGGGGACCTCGTTTTCGTTATTCCGGCGCGGCTTCGACCGGGGCTGCTTTCTCGATCTTGTCGAACCAGCCCTTGTAGCCGAGCTTCACGGAGTCCTTCGTGAAGACCTCGCCGCGCTTCTTGTCGACCACGAACCACTTCGCGTCTTTCTTGCCGACCAGGTACGCGGAGGGCTCGCCCTCGGCCATGCCCTTGTCGGCGACCTGGAAGTTGTCTTCGGTCACCTCGACCATCACGGTGCCCAGCGCACCCAGCGAGGCGGCGCCCATCTTGAAGTCCTTCAAGAAGTAATCGACCTTCTCGTGGAACCAGGGGGCCATGGGGTGATCCTCTTTCCCCATGCGCTTCTTACGCTCGGCGATCGCCTCGACCGTCCTGGGGTGGAGCAGCTTCTTCGCGTCGGCCCACTTCTTCGCCTTGACCGCCGTGAGGTACTTCTGCACCAGCGCCTTGGCCTCCTTCGCCTCGGGCGCGTCGCTGTCTGCCGTGGCCGAGGCAGCGGGACTGGCCCCGGGGCCCTCGGTACCCTGTGCAAAGGCAAAAGAAGCCATCAGGGCACAAGCGATCGTCAACGGGCGGAAGGACATCGGGACTCCAGTCAAGAGACGGGTGGCGCTTCGACTTAGCTCTTACCCGCACATTCAGAGGTCGCCTAGGCTCCCCTCACTTTGTCCAGCACCGTGAACATCCTCATCGTCGACGACGACCGCAGCGTGCAGCGGGTTCTGGCCGACGCTCTGACCAGGCAGGGCTTCGTGGTCACCGTCGAACGTGACGGCGAGTGGGCCATCAAGAGCTTCGAGAAGAAGAACTTCGACGCGGTCTTGCTCGACCTGCTCCTGCCTGCGCTCAGCGGGTACGAAGTCGCCAAGCAGATCCGCGCGCTGCCCCGCGGCCGGCGCGTGCCGATCATCATGATCTCGGGCGTCTATAAAAACCCGGTGCATCAACGGGAGGCCGTCGACAAACACGGCGCCTTCGCGCTGTTGGAAAAGCCCCTCGATCTCAAGCGGCTCACGGCCACGCTGCGCGATGCGCTGGGTGACAGGTATCCCAGCCCCGCGCCCCCGCAGCCTCCGCCCCCTCCCATGGAGGAGGACGAGAAGACCGGAGAGTTCATGGCCGACGACTCGGCCCGTGAAGAAGCCGACGACGTCGAGCGTGACATGCCGGCGCCCACCCCGCCCCGCCCGAAGGCGCCTGCTGCCAGACCCAAAGAACCGCCTCGCGCCACCCGTGAGCCAGCCCGCCCAGCGCCCAAAGAAACCAAGCGCAAAGAAGCGCCTCGTCCTCCTCCGCCGCCGGTGGAGGAAGAAGTCGAGACGAAGAACGAGGTGCCCTGGGCCCGCATTCACGAAAAGTCGTTCGCGCAGATCCTCGCTGACGCCTACCGCACCCGCTTCGGCGGCGCCGTTCGCCTGCGTCGCGGCAACGTGAAGAAGATCGTCTATTTCCGCGAGGGCACGCCTGAGTTGGTGAAGTCGAACCTGCTCGTCGAGTGCCTGGGCCGGGTGCTGGTGAAGGAGAAGATGATCAGCGGGGCGGAGTGCGAAGAGTCGCTGCGGCGCATGAAGGCCAGCAAGCGCATGCAGGGCACCGTGCTCATCGAGATGGGCTGCATCAGCCCTCACAATCTCCAGCACTCGCTGGTGCTTCAGCTGCAGCACAAGGTGTGGGACGCCTTCAGCTGGGATGACGGTGAGTACCAATTCATCGCCGACGCGCCGCTGCCTGCAGAGCCGCTCTCAATCGGCATGACCTGCGCGCAGTTGATCCACGAAGGGGTCAAGCGCACCTACGACGAGAAGCGGCTCTTCAAGGCCTTTTCAGGGCTCGACCTTCAGTACGTGCACCCCAGCGACGATCCGCTCTACGCGCTGCAAGACGTGGGGTTGGGGCCCGAAGAGCAGGAGCTGCTCAAGCGCGCCGACGGGCACAAGACGCTCACCACCTTGCGCGCGCTCGAGGTGTTGCCGCCCTTCGAGACCGATCGTTTCTTCTTCGCGATGAAGTGCGCGCAGATGGTCTCGTTCAAGACGCAACACGTCGACGGGAAGCCGAAGGTCTCGTACGCCGAGATCGCCGCTTCGGCGAACGTGATGCCGGCGCGCAGACCCTCGCTCCCGCCGCCGCTGCCGTCGATGCCGCCCCCGCTGCCGCCTCCGCTGCCCGCGAACAAGAGGCCCGCGGCGCACCCGGCCGAGCCGCCGCTCGAGCTGCCCTGGAGCGACGCGAGGCTGGCCCAGCCGATGGCGCGCCTCGACGTGCCGCCGCCTCCTCCACCTGGTGCGTCGCCGCAGCGCCCGGTCAAGAAGCCCGAGCTGCTGGCGAAGTCAGCAGGCTCATTGCTGCCCGAGTTGTCAGAGGTGGTCAGCCTGCCCAGGCTCTCGGGCCAGGAAGGTGCGCAGCGAGAGAAGCTGGCCGCGAAGTTCACTGCCATGCGCCGCCTCGATTATTTCGAGCTTTTGGGCGTGAAGTGGAGCGCGACCCGCGAAGACGTGAAGCGGGCCTACTTCGCGCTCGCCAAGGAATACCACCCCGACAAACACTTCTCGTCGGCCAGCGCCGAGACGCGCGCGCTCGCGCAGCAGATCTACGATCTCATCTCGACCGCGCACGACACGCTCACCGATGCCGACGACCGCAAGCGCTACATCGCCCAGCTCGAAGAAGGCGCCAAGCAGCCCGATGACGCCGACGTGGGCAAGATCCTCGCGGCCGAGGGCAAGTTCCAGCGCGGCGAAGAGCTGATGCGGCTGCGCCAGTACGGTGATGCGAACAGGCTCTTCCGCGAGGCGATCACCCTTTATCCAGAAGAAGGTGAGTTTCACGCGTGGGAAGGCTGGGCGTTGTTTCAGGCCGACCCCAACCGCGCCGACGACGCGGTGCGCTCGATCGAGCAGGCGGTGAACCTGAACCCCAAGATGGACAAGGGGTACCTGTTCTTAGGCTACATCCACAAGGCGACCGGCCGGCCGGATCGTGCTGAGCGGCAGTTCGAGAAGGCCATTCAGTGCAACCCCGACTGCACCGAGGCTCTGCGCGAACTGCGACTGCTCGGCAAGCAGCGGCGCTAAGACGCACCCGTGCGGCTCCGCGAACGTTTCGAGATCACCAGACCGCTCGAAGAGATGGAGCTCGCCCTCGTGCGCGCGGCCATCGCCGACCCGAAGCTGGTCGACGCGCATGAAGAGGCCACGCTGCGCACGGCGCTCTCGCTGGCGCGGCTCTACAAGGTCAACCACGAGGGGCGCGACGTCGGCGTGGGCGCGTACCTGCAGCCCTTCCGCGAAGATCTCACCCGGAGGCTGGGCGCTTTGCTCTTACCAGCCAAAGGGAAGATCACCCGGGCGCAGCTGCTCCCTCACCTGCGTGATCTGAAGGAGCGCACCACCAACACCCGCGACCAGCTGATGCGGCGGTTTGCGGAGCGATTGCCTGCCGCGGCGATCGACAAGGAGCTCAGAGAAAAGGCGCTGGTGCTGGTGCTGGGCGGCGGCGGCGGCACCGCGTACGTCTACTTAGGCGCGATGTCTCTGCTCGATGAGTACGGGCTGCAACCAAGGCTGCTGGTGGGCACCTCGATGGGCAGCATCCTCGCGTTGTTCCGCAGCCGCATGGCCCGCTTCGAACAAGACGAGGTGGTGGGCATCGTGCGCTCGCTTTCGTGGCGCAAGCTCTTCCGCACGCTCTCCACAGAGAATCGGTACGGCGTGCCGGCGGCGCTCCGGCTGTTCCTGCGCAGCGGCATCGGGCGGTACTTCGGGGTCGACAGCCGGGGCAGTGAAGGCCCGCGGCTCAAAGATCTCCCGGTCAAGACCATCATCGCGGTCAGCGGGATCCGCAAAGGCAAGCTGCCCCAGCCGCTCGAGTTCTACGAGAAGTTGATCTCGACCTCACCGCGGTGGCTGCTCAACCCGATGATCGTTCCGCGCTGGTTCTCGGCGATCGCGGAGTTCACCGCGCGCCCCGACATTCTGACCCGCGTGCACCTGGGCGCCGACGAGGGCACGGAAGACTTCGACGCGCTCGATGCGGCCGGGTTCTCCAGCGCGTTGCCCGGGGTGATTCACTACGACGTGTTCCGCGAAGACCCGCGCATGCACTCGCTGCTCACCCAGTACATGGGCGACCAGGGCATCGCGCGGTTCATCGACGGAGGGCTGGTGGACAACCTGCCGGCGCGCGCGGCGTGGCGGGCGGTGCACAAGGGCGAGCTCGGCACGCGCAACGCGTTCATCCTCGCGCTCAATGGGTTCTCGATGAAGCTGTCGACCCCGCTGTGGCTGATGCTCGAGCGGCTGGCGGAAGTGAACGTGTCACGCAACCGGGCGTGGGCGCACCTGGTGCACGACTTTCCGCGCACGTTGAGCCCGCTGGTGATCGTGCCGACGGTCGAGCAACTGCTCGAGGCGGTTCAGCTGGGGCGATCAGCGCTCGCGTGGGAGATGCAGGTGATCTCGCGAATGATGGCGCCGCTGCCGCGCATCTGACCCACCGTTCACCCCGCGAGCAGTCGAGATCCGTTCCCCCCGAGAGAAGTCGAGGGGTCACTTGCCACCGTTCGCATCGAGCGGAGTCGAGATGCCACTTGCTGCGCGAGGCAGAGGTACTCCCTCGACTGCTCTCGGGAGGACCGGTGGTCACGGCCTTCGACACACTGCTCACTGGCCGCCGATGATGCCCGTTGCGCAGCATGGTCGCATCGTGTGAAACGCCCCGAATGAGCTCGACTTCGAACGCCGTGCTGAAGGCCGACCAGGTGTGGATGGACGGCAAGCTGATCCCCTGGGAATCAGCGACCGTGCACGTGATGACCCACGCGCTGCACTACGGCCTGGGGGTGTTCGAAGGCATCCGTGCGTACCGGGCGAAGAACGGCAAGCTGGCCATCTTCCGCCTGCGAGAGCACATCCGCCGGTTCCTCGACTCGGCGCACATCATTCTTCTCAAGATGCCGTACACCGAGGATCAGCTGGTCGACGCCTGCATGGACGTGCTGCGCGTTCAGGACGCGAAGTTTCCCAACGGCGCGTACCTGCGGCCGGTGGCCTTCATGGGCGATGGCGCGATGGGCCTGGGCGCGCAGAACGAGACCCGCGTAGCGATCACCGCGTGGGAGTGGGGCAGCTACCTCGGCGACAAGGGCATCAAAGAAGGCATTCGCGCCAAGGTCTCCAGCTTCACCCGAATGCACGTGAACGTGAACATGGTGCGCGGGAAGATCTCGGGTCAGTACGTGAACTCGATCCTCGCCAAGCGCGAGGCGGTGATGGGCGGGTATGACGAGGCCATCCTGCTCGACATCTCTGGGTTCGTGGCCGAAGCGTCGGGTGAGAATATTTTCTGCGTGGGTCGGCACGGGGTGGTGCGCACGCCTTCGCTCAGCTCGCCGATTCTGCGGGGCATCACGCGCGATACGGTGATCGAGCTGCTGAAAGATGCAGGGCGCAAGGTGGAGGAGGTCTCGTTCACCCGTGACGCGCTGTACATCGCAGGCGAGGTGTTCTTCACCGGCACTGCCGCGGAAGTGACGCCGGTGCGCGAGGTCGACAACCGCCAGGTCGGTGAAGGCAAGCCGGGGGAAATCACCCGGTCGATTCAAGAGCTCTATTTCCGCGTCGTGCGTGGGCATGAGCCTCGCTACGAGCACTGGCTGACCTACGTGTAATTGGAAAGGTGTCGTCCAGCCCCTCACCCCGAGCCTCTCCCCAGAGGAGAGAGGGAGTACGATGGCGGGCTCATGAACAACCGGCGCACCAGCGTTCACGAAACCGGCCCCACGCAGGAAACGCCGAACCCGTTCAACCTCGAGAACCCGCGGATCCTCGAGCTCGCGCCGCAGCAGCCGCGCACCATCGAAGAGACCGGCCTCAAGATGGGCCTGCTCTCGGATCTCGCGCTCAAGTTCTTCTACTACCAGGGCCAGGCCACGGGGGCTGAGGTGGCCGAGCAGCTCCGCCTGCCGTGGACGGGCGTCATGGAGCACGTGATCGACTTCCTCACCACCGAGAAGCTGGTCGACATGCGCGGCGGCAAGGGCTTCGGCCGCGTCTCGGTCGACTTCCAGTTGATCGACAAGGGCCGCGAGTACGCCCGCGATGCGCTGCAGCGCACCACCTACGTCGGGCCGGCGCCGGTGCCCATCGAGCAATACAACGCGCTCATTCAGCAGCAGACGCGCGAGTCACCCACCATCAGCAAGAAGCAGCTCGAGCTGGCGCTCTCTCACCTGGTGGTGCCAGAGAACATCGTCGACAAGCTGGGGCCCGCGGTGAACTCGGGCCGCTCGTTGTTCCTCTTCGGCCCGCCGGGCAACGGCAAGACCTCGTTGGCCGAAGCCATCAGCGCGATGTTCGGCGGGGAAGCCTTCATCCCCCACTGCCTCGAGATCGACGGGCAGATCGTGAAGGTCTTCGACAAGCTGGTGCACCACCCGGTCTCCCTCGAGCTCAACCGTGATGCGGGCGGCCGCCGGCAGACCTTCGAGATGGATAACCGCTGGCAGGTCTGCAAACGCCCCTCGGTGATCGTCGGCGGAGAGCTCACGCTCGAGACGCTCGATCTCATCTACTCCGACACCGCGCGGTTCTACGAAGCGCCGTTTCAGGTGAAGGCCAACGGCGGCATGTTGCTCATCGACGACTTCGGCCGGCAAAAGGTGCACCCCACCGATCTGCTCAACCGGTGGATCGTGCCGCTGGAAAAGCGCGTCGACTTCCTCACCCTGCACACCGGCAAGAAGTTCGAGATCCCTTTCGATCAGCTCATCGTCTTCAGCACCAACCTCGATCCCAAGGAACTGGTCGACGAGGCCTTCCTGCGGCGCATCAAATACAAGATCGAGGTCGGCAACCCCGACGAGCAGCAGTACCGCACCATCTTCCGCCGGGTCTGCGAGGCCGCGGGAATTCCCTACGTCGAACAGGCGGTGAGCTACCTGCTCGAGCACACGTACAAAGAACGCAGCCTGCAGCTGCGCAGCTGCCACCCGCGCGATCTGGTTCAGTTGGTCAAAGACGCAGCGCGCTATCGCGGTCAGCCGCCCGCCCTTTCGAGGGAGCTGCTCGACCTCGCGGTCGAGGTCTTCCTGGTGGATGTATAGGCGAGGCGCTCACCCGCTTTCTGGACCCGAGGCAGGAGAGGCCTAGACTCCTCACCTACCTACTCAAACGCGTTCGCCCCAGGGGGCTTTGATCCGTGGCTTACTCTCCAACACCACCGCCGACTGGCTTCAGAGTCCGCCCCGCTCGACGCGGTGATGCGGGGCCGATCGTTTCGCTGCTGGGCGAGGTGGGCCTCGCGGCTGATCCGAACACGGTGACCTGGATCATCAGCCACCCCGAGATGGAGCTGATGGTCGCCGCCGATGCGCTCGACAAGGTGGTCGGCTTCATCACGCTCTCGCATCGCCCGGTGCTCAAGACTGGCGGGCGCGCGGGCAGCATCGACGAGCTCAACGTGGCGCAGGCCTGGCGGCGCCGGGGCGTGGGCCGCGAGCTGCTGCGCCGGGTGGTCGAGCGCGCCAAGGTGCTGTCGGTGAAGCGGCTCGAGGTCGAGACCTATGGCCCGGTGACGCCCGAGCTGCGCGCCTTCTTTGCCGCGTGCGGTTTCGAAGCGGCCGAGGTCGGCGTGTTCCGCCTCAAGTAACCGGTGGCCCCCGGGTGGAGAGCATGCGGGCCACTTTCTCGAGCCTCGCCCGCACCGCGGGTTTGACGTTGGTGAAGCGCACGCCCACGACATCTCCGCGCACCCACGACACCACGCCCTCCAATTCGAAGATCTCCCCTTCCACGGTCAGCGAGAGCGAGAGCGCCTCACCCAACGCGTAGGGCGTCTTGCAGCGCAGGCACAACCCGCCCGACGAGAAGTTGATGGAAAAGGCGTTGAGCGCCCTGGCTGCGTCGCTGGCCCGGGTGAACCGGACGTCGAAGTGGGCCATGTACCGTGAGTCTGTCCGCCGCTCGCTGCCCGAAGTCATCAGGGGGAGTGTATCGGAACGAGTTGGCATAAGGTTTCGTCACCGTGGAACTCGAACTGACGGGATTCGGTGAATTCGAGGGTGTGGAGCTGCTGCAGAAGCTCCACCTCTTTCAGAAGCTCACCTTTGACGAGACCTCGCGGCTGGGGAGCCTCATCGAGTATCTCGATGTGCCCGCGGGCACCGTGGTCATCGAACAGAACGCGCTGGGCGACGCGCTGTACGTGATCGCCAAAGGCGTGGTGCACATCAGCCGCGACGCCGATGAAGACGGCCAGCACGAGAGCAACGAGGTCATTGGAAAGCTGGGTGAAGCCGAGCTCTTCGGCGAGATGTCGCTCATCGACGACGTGCTGACGTCAGCGCGGGTGACGACGGCCACGCCCTGCCGGCTGCTCAAGATGCCGCGCGCGGCGTTCGAGTCGATGCTGGCGGCGGACGACAAATTGGCCGTGAAGGTCTACCGCTCGTTCATTCGCACGATGTCGGATCGGTTGCGCCGCGCGAACCAGCAGCTCTCGAAGGCCACCCTCTTTCAGAAGTAATTCCAAGGACCCATGGAACTCGCGACCTTCAATCAGTTCCTCGCTGCGGCCGTGAAGAACGGTGCTTCAGACGTGCACTTCAAGGCGGGCGCCTCGCCTTCGTTGCGCGTCAACGGGCAGCTGTTGCCGGTGAAGGTGCCTGCTCTGCAGCCTGAAGATACGGCGCGCATCGCGAGGCACCTGCTGACCCAGAGCCGGTACCGCGGCTCGCTGGAAGATCTGCAGGACTGGGACACCAGCTATCCCCTCGAGGGGGTGGGCCGGTTTCGCGCGAACATCTTTCGCAACAAGGGGCACCTGGGCGCGGTGCTGCGCTCGATCCCCCTGGTGGTCCCCGACTTCGCGAAGCTGGGCCTGCCCAAGGTATTGGAGAAGATGAGCCAGGAAGATCGGGGGCTCATCCTGGTGACGGGGGTCACGGGCTCGGGCAAGAGCTCGACGCTGGCGGCGATGGTGAATTACATCAACCAGCACTACCGCAAGCACATCGTGACGATCGAAGACCCGATCGAGTTCGTTCACGAAGACAAGTTCTCGCGAATGATGCAGCGAGAGATCGGCCCCGACACGCCCGACTTCGGCAAGGCGCTGCGCGCGGCGATGCGGCAGGACCCTGATGTGATCCTGGTCGGCGAGATGCGCGACGCGGAGACCATCGAGATCGCCATCAAGGCGGCTGAGACGGGCCATCTGGTGCTCTCCACGGTGCACACGCAAGACGCGTATCGCACCATCAACCGCATCATCGGCGTCTTCCCGCATGAGGCGCAGACGGGCGTGCGCAACCGGCTCGCAGAAAACCTGAAGGGCAGCATCTCGCAGCGGCTGCTCCCTCACGCGTCGGGCAAGGGCCGCGTGGTGGCGGCAGAGATCATGGTCTCGAACATCTCCGTGACCGAGTTCATCAAGGACCCGGCGCGCACGCATGAGATCAAAGATTTCTGCGAGCGCAGCCACGACATTCTGGGAACGCAGAGCTTCGACCAGCATCTGGTGCAGCTGCTTCGCGCGGGGCAGATCACCGTCGAGGTGGCGAAGGAAGCGGCGTCGAACCCGAGCGACTTCGAGCGGGCGTTGGCGTTCGAGTAGCCACGAACCATTCATCGCGTGGCGCGGGGATGGGGTGCCACTGAGGAAATGGCAGATTCGCAGACAAGAAGCTCGCTTCGCGGGGCACGGCGAAGAGAGCTCGGTCCGCGGCGCGCAAAAGGCCACTTTCCACGCGCAAATGTCGGTCAGCAAGCGATCGACCGACATTGACTCGGAGTGACGCGAAGCGCCGTCCCCCCGCTCACCTTCCCGAAGCCGCGTGCAGCCCGTGGACTCGAGCGTCGTGCAGATTGGCCAGCGCGAATCGAACACAAAGCGAGGCCCACAGAAAACCACCCACCCGCCAAGCCGCACCGCCCATGGACCCCCGCCCGCCGCGGGACTATCTGCGCGCCCCATGCTCCCCATCCTCGACGTGGCGAAGAAGCTCGGGCTCACCGCTGAAGACCTCGAGCTGTACGGCCCGCTGGCCAAGCTCTCCTGGCCCACGCTCAACCGGCTTCGCGAGCAGGGAACCAGGGGCAAGCTCGTGCTCGTCAGCGCGATGACCCCCACCAAATACGGCGAGGGGAAGACCACCACCTCCATCGGCCTCGTGCAGGGCCTCGCCCGCCGTGGCGTGAAGACGATGGCCGCGCTGCGTGAGCCGTCACTCGGCCCCGTCTTCGGAGCCAAAGGCGGCGGCACCGGCGGCGGCCAGGCCACCCTCGAGCCGAGCGCGCGCATCAACCTGCACTGCACCGGCGATCTCCACGCGATCACCGCGGCCAACAACCTGCTCGCCGCCCTCGTCGACAACGCGATCAACTTCGATCAACGCCGCTTCAAACAGGTCACCTGGAAGCGCTGCATCGACATGAACGATCGTTTCCTGCGCAACACCGTCATCGGGCTGGGCGGCTCAGCACACGGCGTTCCCCGCGAAGACGGCTTCGACATCACCGCCGCCTCTGAAGTCATGGCCACCCTTTGCCTCGCCGACGGCGTGAAGGATCTCAAGCTCCGGCTCAGCCGCCTCATCGTCGGCATCGACAAAGACGACAAGCCCGTCACCGCAGCCGATCTGAACGCCGTCGGCGCCATGGCCGCGCTGCTCGGCGACGCGCTGTTGCCAAACCTCGCCCAGACCACCGAAGGCGTGCCCGCCCTCGTGCACGGCGGCCCGTTCGCCAACATCGCGCACGGCTGCAACTCCGTGATGGCCACCCGCGCCGCGCTGGCCCTCGCCGACGTGGTGGTCACCGAAGCCGGCTTCGCCTTCGACCTCGGCGGGGAAAAGTTCCTCGATCTCAAGTGCCGCATGTCGGGGCTGTGGCCCTCGGCCGTGGTGCTCGTGGTCACCGCCCGCGCCATGCGCGCCCACGGCGGTGACGAAGCGGGCCTCTCGTCGATCGAACGAGGCTACGCGAACGTGAAGCGGCACCTCCACTCGATCCGCGGCTTCGGCATCGAGCCCATCCTCTCGCTCAACGTCTTCGCCCAGGACTCCGAAGAAGAGCTCGCCCTCGTCGAGCGGCTCGCGCACGCCGACGACGTCACCATCGCGCGCAACAACGGCTTCCTGAAGGGCGGCGCCGGCAGTGAAGCCATCGCCGCCGCCGTGCAGAAGGTGATCGCCCAGCCCGCCACCGCACCGCGCTACAGCTACGAGCTGCACGAGCCCTTCGAGCAGAAGGTCAACGAGGTCGCCAAGAAGGTCTACGGCGCAAAGGGCGCCGAGCTCTCCGCCGAAGCGCACAAAGACATGGAGCGGCTGCGCAAGTGGGGCTTCGGCGATCTCCCGGTATGCCTCGCGAAGACGCATCTGTCGTTGAGCGACGACCCGTCGAAGCCCGGTGCGCCGACAGGCTTCGTGATCACCGTCAGGCAGGTGCGCGTGTCGGCGGGCGCCGGTTTCCTGCTCGCGCTCACCGGCGACATCCTCACCATGCCCGGCTTGCCCAGGCTGCCCGCGGCGTATGGGCTCGACCTGACCGAAGCGGGAGAAGTCGTCGGCGTTCACTGAAGTCCGACCTGATCGCGCTCGATAAGCGCTCCTACCGAAGCCAGGTCGAAGAGCTAAGTCTGCAAAAGCTCTCGGATAATCCCGTTGACTCTGTGCGGAGCGCTCCCTAGAAGAACGGCGCTTCATTTCTTCTGAAGAAGGACGCAATTTGAGCACCTTCGCGCTCGACCAGATTCAGGCTCAGCTCCCCCAGGCTCTCGTGGAACGGTACAAAGACCGGACCGGCGAAACCTGGGGGGTCATCGCCCGTGAGCACCTCGTTGAGGTCGTCAAGCTCCTCAAGGTGAAGCTCGGCTTCAAGCTCTTCATCTCGATGGACGCGGTCGACCGCCTCCACCTCCCGCCAGAGGAGCAGGACCCTCGTTTCGAGGTGCTCTACTTTCTCAAGAACATCGAGCGAAACGAGCACGCGCGCCTCAAGGTGCGGGTCAACGAAGACCAGGACATCCCGACCATCAACCAGGTCTTCCAGGGTGCCGACTGGGCCGAACGTTTCGTGTGGGACTTCTACGGCGTCGTCTTCGCCGGCGGCAACAAGCGCCGCATCCTCATGTACGAGGAGTTCGTGGGCCACCCGCTGCGCAAGGACTACCCGCTGCGCGGCCGCCAGAACCTGATTCCCGAGCGCCCCATTCAGGACATCTTCCGCGGCCCCGGCACCAACGGCGTCCAGGACTAATCTTCGCATCACACAGAGGTACGCACATGGCAGCTGCCGGTGACGAATACGATCCGACTCCGAGTGAACACGAGCTCGAGGCGCATCTTCAGACGCGCAACATGGTGGTGAACCTGGGGCCTTCGCACCCGGCGACGCACGGCACCGTTCGCCTGCGCATCGAGCTCGACGGCGAGACCATCGTGAAGATGGACACCGAGATAGGCTTCCTCCACCGCGGCTTCCAGAAGAGCTGCGAGAGCGTCACCTGGACGCAGGTGCTGCCGTACACCGATCGCCTCGACTACGTCGCCGCGCTGCAGAACAACTTCGGGTACCTGTCGGCCGTCGAGACCCTGATGGGCATCGATATCCCCGAGCGCGCCAAGTACATTCGCGTGATCGGCGCTGAGCTGCACCGCATCGCCAGCCACCTCACCACCGCAGGCGCGCTGGCCCTCGAGCTGGGCGGCTTCTCGGCGTTCCTCTACGCGATGGAAGCGCGTGAGCTCATCACTGATCGCGTGACCGAACTGACGGGCGCGCGGCTGACCACCAGCTACGGGCGCATCGGCGGCTTGAACCGCGACCTGCCCGACGGCTGGAAAGAGAAGGTGCTCAAGAGCATCGTCAAAATCGAAGAGGTCGCCGCCGAGATGGACACGCTCCTCTCGCGCAACCGCATCTTCACCGACCGCACCAAGGGCACCGGCGTCATCACCGCCGAAGACGCGCTCGACTTCGGCTTCACCGGCCCCGCGCTGCGGGCGTGTGGCGTGAACTACGACGTACGCAAGGCGCAGCCGTACTGGGCCTACGACAAGCTCGACTTCACCGTGCCCACCGGGAACAACGGCGACAACTTCGACCGCTACTACATGCGCATGTTGGAGATCCCCCAGTCGCTCAAGATGATCAAACAGTGCTTCGCGCAGATGCCCGAAGGCCCCGTGATGATCGACGACTGGCGCATCGCCCTGCCCCCCAAAGAGAACGTCTACAGCTCGATCGAAGGCGTGATCGCGCACTTCAAGCTGGTGATGGAAGGTGTGCCCGTGCCCGACGGCGAGGTCTACCACTGCACCGAATCGCCCAACGGCGAGCTGGGCTGGTATCTGCGCAGCGATGGTTCAGGCCGCCCCTACAAGTGCCACGTGCGCGCGCCCGGCTACCAGATCCTCTCGGGTCTGGGCCGCCTGTGCGAAGGCCGCATGCTGGCGGATCTGGTTCCCACCTTTGACACGATCAACATGATCGGCGGAGAGGTCGAGCAGTGAGCAACGCAGACGAGAAGAAGATCGAAGCCCCGAAGCCTGCGCCGCCCCCCGGGCCGCCGCCGCCGAAGAACCCCGGCATGGTGACGCTGGTGATCGACGGCAAAGAAGTCATCGCCAGGCCCGGCACCAACATGATCGAGGCCGCCAAGTCGGTGGGCGTCGACATTCCCTATTACTGCTACCACCCCCGCCTCTCCATCGCGGCCAACTGCCGCATGTGCATGGTCGAGTCGTCAGCGGCGCCCCCCGGCAAGCTGGTGCCCGCCTGCCAGACCGGCATCTCCGAAGGCGCGGTGATCAAGACCGACACCGAGAAGGTGCGCGGTCAGCAGAAGATGGTGATGGAATTCCTGCTCTTAAACCACCCCGTCGACTGCTCGATCTGCGACCAGGCCGGTGAGTGCAAGCTGCAGGACTATTACATGCGCTACGACTTCGAGCCTTCGCGGCTCGAGGGCGCCAAGGTCTTACGCAACAAGCGCAAGAAGCTCTCCGACCTGGTGGTGCTCGATCAGGAGCGCTGCGTGCTCTGCACCCGCTGCGTGCGCTTCATGGAAGAAGTCGCCAAGGCCCCGCAGTTGGGCATCTTCGGCCGCGGCTCACACGAGGTGGTCGACATCTCGCCTGCGTACGGCAAGCTCGACTCGAACTACTCGGGCAACATCGTCGACATCTGCCCCGTCGGCGCGCTGCTCAACACCGACTTCCGCTTCCGCGCGCGGGCGTGGTTTCTCTCTGCTGCGCCCTCGGTCTGCACGGGCTGCTCGCGTGGCTGCTCGATCTACGCCGACTTCATGGGGCAGGACACGTACCGCTTCCGGCCGCGTGAGAACGAGCAGATCAACAAGAGCTGGATGTGTGACAAGGGCCGCCTCTCGTACAAGGGGCTCAACAAACACCGCGTGCAGCAGAACGGCCTGGGCCGCGGCGCCGAGGTCAAAGACGTCACGCAGCTCGAAGCGCTGCGGGTGGCGGTCGAGAAGCTCAAGGGTCACGCCGGCAAGGTGGCCTTCATGGCCTCCCCCGTGGCGTCGATCGAAGACCTGCTCGCCGGCCTCGCCTTCGCGCGCGACGTGCTCAAGGTGAAGTCGGTCTATGTCTCAGGCCGCCCGGGCGGTGAGGCCGATCACTTCCTGCTCACCGCAGACAAGAACCCCAACCGCAAGGGCCTCGAGGTCATCGCGAAGGCCTACGGTCTCGAGCTCAAGCCCTTCACCGAGCTCACCAAGGCGATCGACACGGGCACCGTGAAGGCGCTCTTTGGCCTGGGTCACGAAGTGCCTGAAGAAGACGAAGTGTTCGCGGCCCGCGCGCAGAAGCTCGAGCTGTTCGTCGTCTCGGCCACCAACGAGTCGAAGGTCGTCGAGGCGGCGCACGTGGTGCTCGCAGCCTCGGTGCACGTGGAAGACGAAGGCACGTTCATGCAGGGCGACGGCATCATTCAGCGCTTCCGCCGCGCCTACCCGCCCAAGGGTGATTCTCAGCCGCACTGGAAGTGGGCCGTCGAGCTCGCCCGCCAGCTCGGTCTCGAAATGAAGGCCACCTCGTCGCGCGAGATCTTCAAGCAGCTCGCGCCCGGCGTGCCTGAGCTGGCCACCTTCGAGTGGGACAAGAAGGCTCCGATGAACCAGAAGCGCCCCGGCATCAGCACCATGGCGGCATCGGCCGATGGCCGTCCTCCGGGCTGGCGTGAGCAGGGCGTTCCCAATCTCCGCGGTCTCTCGCTTCCCCCGGGTACCTGATCATGCGCCTTGGCGTCGTCTTCGTTTCCCTGGGTCTCATCTTCGGTGGCTTCTTCGCCCTCATGGGGCTCGCCTACGGCGTCGGCGGCCTGCTGGAAGATTTCGGCCGCACGCACGGGGTCAGCGGCTTGTCGGCAGTGACCAACATTCTCATCTTGATGCTGGGCATCGTCATGGTGTTCGCCACGCTGCTCACGCTGGCTGAGCGCAAGTGGTCGGCCTTCATGCAAGATCGGGTGGGCCCCAACCGCGCCCGCTTCCCCGGCCTGCCCAATGCCTCACTGGCCGGCATTCCGCACATCGTCACCGACGTCTTCAAGATGCTCACCAAAGAGGCCTTCCGGCCCAAGAACGCCAGCAAGGTGCTCTTCGCGCTCGGGCCCATGTTGGCCTTCGCCCCGGTCTTCGCGCTCTTCGCGGTGGTGCCCGCGGGCCCGACCCTGAAAATCTTCGATCACCCGGTGATGATGGTCTCGACCAACCTCGACTTCGGCTTGCTCTACCTCTTCGCCATCGCTTCGCTCGCCGTGTACGGCACGTCGCTGGCCGGTTGGGCCTCGAACAACAAGTTCGCCCTGCTCGGTGGCATTCGCGCCAGCTCGCAGATGATCAGCTACGAGGTCGCGCTCGGCCTGTCGCTGGTGGGCATGATGATCGCGTTCTCCACGGTGAAGCTCGCGGGCCCCGACGGCATGTCTGAGATGCAGATGCAGTACCTCTGGTCGACCCGCGTGGGTTCCTTCGACCTGGGCCTGCCGGCGTGGGGCATCTTCATTCAGCCGCTGGGTTTCATGCTCTTCTTTGCGGCCGCCTTCGCTGAGACCAAGCGCGCGCCGTTCGACTCGCCCGAAGGTGAGTCGGAGATCGTCGGCTACTTCCTCGAGTACTCCGGCATGCAGTTCGGCATGTTCATGATCGCCGAGTTCGTCGAAGTGGTCGTGCTGGGCGGTGTCATCGTCGCCATCTTCTTCGGCGGCTGGTCACTGCCCTTCGGCAACGACTGGTTGATGAACCTCTCCGTGATGAAGCAGTACCCCATCTTGCTGGGCGCGATTTACGGCACCGTGTTCTGGGGCAAGACGCTCCTGCTGGTGTACCTGCAGATGGTCATCCGCTGGTCGATGCCCCGCTTCCGTTACGATCAGATTCAGAAGCTCGGCTGGCAGATTTTGCTGCCGATGGGCCTTGCGAACCTGTTCGTCTCGGGCGCCCTCATTCTGTGGGATCCTTCGCTGCGCGCGCTGGCCCTGTTCGGGTTCTTCGTGATCGGCGTGGTCGCCTTTCTCACGCTGACGCCCCCCAAGCAGGTGCGTCAGGAGCAGGAAGCAGCTGACGATCACCACGGCGGCCACGGTCACGCGGCCCCTGCTGCACACGATGATCACGCGGCGTTGCCTGCCAGCACGCACTGAGCACCCACATGTCCTCAATCTCTCATCACGACCCCCACGAGAAACGCGAACTGGTCGAGGCCGACATTCGCGAGCGCACGTACGTGCCCGAGATCCTCAAGGGGATCGCGCTCACCACGAAACACTTCCTGCGCAACCTCTTCGGCGAGCGCGACCCGAACCCCGAGGTCCTCGACCGCAAGGGCCTGGCGACCATCACCACGGTCAACTACCCCGAAGAGAAGGTCGACTACCCGCCCGGGTACCGCGGCCTGCACCGCCTGGTTCCGCGTGAAGACGGCAAGCCGCGCTGCGTGGCTTGTTACATGTGCGCGACCATCTGCCCGGCCCAGTGCATCTACATCGAGGCCGGCGAGTACGGCGGCGATGACGAGCACGCCGAGTCGCGGGTGATCGAGAAGTACCCCAAGCAGTTCGTGATCGACGAGCTGCGCTGTATCGTGTGCGGGTTGTGCGTCGACGCCTGCCCCAAAGACGCGATCCGCATGGACACGTACACGCACGTTCCCAGCGAGTACAACCGGCAGGGCTTCGTCTACGACATCCCCAGGCTGCTCAAGGGGCCCGCGGTCAGCCACCCGTCTGATCCCTGGTACAAGCGCGGCAGCTCGGCCCCGCCCGATCACGTGCACAAAGAAGCGCACACGCGCATCACGGCGGGTGGCGCGGGGTTGTCGAAGCGGCCTGCTTTGGTCGAGGTCGTGAAGTTCGCCAAGCCGTGACGCCCGACCGGTCCTCCCGAGCAGGGAACCGGCTTCGCCGGCGATTTCTTTTTGAAGAACAACCGGTCCTCCTGAGCGAAGTCGAAGGAGCACTTCCGCCTCGCACACCAAGTGGCATCTCGACTTCGCTCGATGCGAACGGTGTGGGCTGTTCCTTATTGTCAAGTGGCCCCTCGACTGCTCTCGGGGCGAACGGTGCTGCTCACTCATCACTCTTTGAGTACGCGAGAGAGCACCCGGGCGGTGAAATTCACGAGCGGAATGACGCGCTGGTAGTCGAGCCGGGTGGGGCCGATGACGCCCACCGTGCCGAGCACCTGATCATCCGTGCCGTAGGGGCTCGCGATGACCGTGACATCACCCTGGCTGCCGAACTCGCTCTCGGCGCCGATGAAGATCTGCATCTCGCGCGCCCGCTGCACCCGATCGAGCAGCGAGAGCAGCTTGTGCTTGTCGTCGAGCGCCTTGAACAACGCGCGCATGCGGCGCACGTCGTCGGCGAACTCCGGGCTCTCCAGGAAGCTGCCGGTGCCTTCGATGACCACGCGCTCGGCCGACGAGACATCGGTCGCCGCAGCGCCCAGCTTGAGCGCGCGCGCGACCACCTCGTCGTACTGCGTGCGCTGCGTCTCGAGCTCCTGGAGAATGCGGCTGCGCACGTCTTCGATGGACGCCGCCGAACGCAGTAGCTCGTTGAGATAGTTGCTCGCGTGGATGAGCTCTTCCGCGCTGACCGGGCGATCGAGCATCACCAGCTTGTTCTGCACCTGCCCGCCCTGCCCCACGAGAATGGCGAGCGCACGATCGTCACTCAGGCGCACGAACTCGATGCGCTGCAACGAGCCTGACGACGGCCTTGGAATCAGCACCACGCCCGCGTGATGCGAGAGCTGGTGGAGCACCTTGCCGGCTTCCTGCAGCCGCTCTTCGACGCTGCCCGACCCCACGTTGGCCAGCCCCGCTTCGATCGACTGCTGATCAGCAGGCGAAGGCGACTTGAGCTGCAACAACGAGTCGACGAAGAAGCGGTAGCCCTGGTTGGTGGGAATGCGCCCGGCCGAGGTGTGCGGCTTCTCGAGGTACCCCAGCGCCTCGAGCTCGGAGAGCACGTTGCGCATGGTGGCCGGCGAGACCTCGAACTCGCCCCGGCGCGTCAGTTGCTGACTGCCGACCGGATCTCCCGACGTGATGAACTCCTGCACGACGGCCCGGAGCACGTCTCGGGAGCGGTCATCCAACTCTTCAGCCATGGGCCCTCATTGTGTCACAGGCCTTCCTTCGGCGCTTTGCGACCAGCACCAGCTTCTCGGCCCGGGTCAGTTGTTTGACGCGCGCCTCCCGGGACAGCGCCGACGACTTGTCTTTGACCCGAACGCTCCACACCACCTCCACCGGCCCGCGGGAGCGCGTGTAGCGAGCCCCCTTGCCTGCATTGTGCGCGGCGACCCGGCGGGGCAAGTCATTCGTGCAGCCCGTGTAAAGCGAGTCGTCGGCGCAACGGACCATGTAGACGTGCCAGCTCGGCATGGCGTGGTTCTACCGCGCGCAGGCATTTCGCTTCTGCAATGTTCTCGGGCCCCATGAAGCCCACCTCGACACGTGTCATCGCCGACTTGAAGGAGTTCGCAGCCCTCACCTCTGATGAGCGTGGCGCGCAGCGGGTCGCCTGGGGCCCGGTCTGGCGCACGGCGCGCGAGTGGTTTCAAAAGAAGCTCAAAGACGAGCTCCAGTTGGGCACCACGCGAGACGCCGCGGGAAACCTGTGGGCCACGCTTCCGGGCAAGTCGAAGAAGAGCATCGTCATCGGCAGCCACCTCGACTCGGTGCCCGGGGGCGGCTGGCTCGACGGCTGCCTGGGCGTCATCTCGGGGCTCGAGGTGCTGCGGCGCGCGAAGGCGGAAGGCACCCCGCCGCTCACTCTTCACCTGGTCGACTGGGCAGATGAAGAAGGTGCGCGGTTCGGCCGCAGCTTGATGGGTTCGGCGGCTTCCGCGGGGGCACTCGATGCGCACAAAGAGCTCGCGCACCTGGTGGATCGCAACGGCATCAAGCTGCCCGACGCGCTGGCCGAGAACGGCATCAAGCTCGCCGAGCTGAGCCAGGCCAAGGCGTACTTCGATGCGCTCGACGCGGTGGCCTACCTCGAGCTGCACATCGAGCAGGGCCCGGTGCTCGAGTCGATCAAGAAGCCCGCGGGCGTGGTGCTGGGCACCATGGGCGTGGAGCGCCACAACCTGCGCTTCGTGGGCCAGGCCGCGCACTCCGGCGCTGCGCCCATTCACTTGCGCAAAGACGCGTTCCTCGCCGCGGCCGAGTTCGCGCTGGCCGCCCGGGAGATCAGCGTGAAGTACTCGGGCAAGACGCCGCGCACCCGCGTGGTGGCCACCTGCGGCGTGGTGAAGGTCGAGCCGAACTTCGTGACCGCGGTGCCGGGGTCGACGGAGATCTCCATCGACCTGCGCGCGCTCGACGGCAAGGTGCTCGCGAAGATGCTCAAGGACTCGAAGAAGGCGTCAGAGAAGGCCGCGAAGAAGTTCCACGTGAAGGTGAGCTGGAGCCCGCTGCTGCACATCACCCCGCGCCCGTTCGACCCGGTGTTGATGAAGTTCGTCTCGCAGTCGCTCAAAGAAGTGGTGGGCTCTGCGCCCGAACTTCCCTCTGGGCCGCTGCACGACGCAGCCGAGATGGCCGCCGTGGTGCCGACCGCGATGTTGTTCGCGATGAGCTCACCTGGCATCTCGCACACGAGGCTCGAAGACACGCCCATCCCCGCGCTCGACAAATCCATCCGCGCGTTCCTGCTCACCGTCGATCGCACGCAAGAACACTTCGCCTGAACTCTGAAACAAACTCTGCGACAAGAACTCGCACTCAAGCACCACGAGCAATTCCACGTGTGCGTTCGGGCGTGTTCGACGAGCTGGCGCGCGAGTGGCTGGCGACAGGGTCCAATTGCCCTATTGGCCCCGCTTGGGGCTCCTACAAACCCGGCGCGCCGTGACGACGCCTCTGCTACGAGCCTGGCCATGTCGGCTCGCCCGCACTTCGACGCGCCTCCTTTAGTCGAAGCCGTATACGACTGCTTTGCAGAACCGAGCGCGTCTCTCGAACTGGAGTCGCTCGAGAAGAAGTTCTTCGCGAAGTTTCCCGAGTATTCGGGAACGCGAGATGCTTGGCAGTCCGTTGGGGCGAGTATCAACTTCAAGGGTGGCGAGGTTTCCGCCGCGCCGTCCGCCCCTCAGATCGGGGTTCGACGATGGAACTCGACGAAGACCCGTGCCGTGCTCCTCGGCGCGGGGGTGCTCGCGATGAACGTCGTCCCACCCTACGGACACGTCGAAGACCACCTCCCGCATCTCCGGGAGCTACTCGCCGCATACATCGAGTTGGCCAACCCCCGTCGAATCGCGTGGCTCGGCCAGCGCTACATCAATCAGGTGACGATCGAGTTTGCTGAGCGTCTCGCCCCGGGCCGTCTCTTTAACCTGGCGCCGGCGCTCCCCGAGGCACGTGCGCTCATGCACCCTGGGATGACCGTGCAGCTCGAGGCTGCTCGGACCGACGTCACCTCTGCGCTGACGACCCTGGCCCTTTCAGCCAAGACACCCTCGGCGGCGGTTTACACACTCGACATCTACGGCCGGACGTCCGGCCAGGTACCCAATAGCGCTCAAGCCATCGTGGACTGGCATTTGGGCACGCACGAGATCATCATCGACGCCTTCTTGAGCAGCATTACTGATGAGGCCCGCGAACGATTCAAGGAGCGAAAGCCGTGATGACAGCACAGGGCATTGCCTTCGAGCCACCCAACACAGCGACCTCGGCGATGGTGCGACCTCTCGTGTCGCAGAAGCTCGCTGAGCGCTCCGCCATCTCGTCCGATCCCGAGTTGAAGCTCGCGCTCGATTTCG
The DNA here is from genome assembly GCA_043773025.1 of Archangium sp. Classification (GTDB taxonomy): domain Bacteria; phylum Myxococcota; class Myxococcia; order Myxococcales; family Myxococcaceae; genus Archangium_A. The sequence continues at coordinate 46,932 of JAYVFP010000176.1, read as the reverse complement.
TCGAAACGTTGCGTAGCGACGTGAGCATGGAAGTCGTGGAACAAGCTCGAGTCGTTCTTTCCCGGATCCGTTCGTCGTTGCGCACCGTCAGCATTCCTACGATTTCCCCCTCACCGGCCGGTTTGATCGGCATGACGTGGGAAAGTCCGACCCGGCACGTGAACCTGCAGGTCCATGCCGACCACCGTCTTGAGGTGTTTGCTGAAAACCTGATCACCGGCGAGTTGTGGTCCTACGAGTCGTCGTGGAACGCCAAATCAGATGAACTCATCGAGCAGCTTCAGCGACTACACTGATCGCTTATGATCGTGGTGGGCGTTGAAGGCGAGTCATTGCCTCGAGGGGCGGAAGTCTTTCGGCTCTTCCGTCCAACCAACGACGGGAAATGCCCACCCGAGGCCTTCCTTCTTTCCAGCGACGACAAAGCCCAGCCGGTTCCGCGGATCTCCGTTTGGGAGGTGACCAACACGACCCTCGCGCAAGCGGATGCCCTGTCAGCCGGAAAGTACGCGCTGGCGGGTTTGCTTCCCGTAGACGGTGTGCGAACGATTCGACCGGAGCCTGACCACGTCGGCATTTTGAACCTCGACGTTCAGTGGGAACCAGCCCAGCAGATTGGCCCCGGCGCAAGGGGACACGCAGGCATCACGGGACTGAGGCAAGAACGCACTTCCGACGGGACATCGCTGAAGAACCATCGCAAGAGTTTGTACGCGAAGCTCGCCAGGCTGGCGAACGAGGCGGGTGTGCGGCCGATCCGATGAACTCCTTGGAAACGAGCAACCTCATCCATGCGTGGGCCATGAATCTGGCTGCGCGAGCTGACTGTGGGTTATCAATGAAGGCCCAGTTAGTTACCGCACCTGATTGACGCGCCGTGCGTTGATGTCTGCATGAACGCGACGATGGTGTGGAAGCAGCGGTTCTCGAACTGGGCGTGCGGTGCGGTGACTGTGCTCGTCGGGCTGACCGCGGGTGGCGCACTGCTGACCGCGTATCGGGCGCTCGAGTGCTACGCGCCGCTGCGATGGCCTGCGAACCCGGTGCTCTCGTTTGCGCTCGCCTTCGTGGCGCTCGACCTCATCTATTACTGGCAGCACCGGGCCGAACACCGCTCGAAGCTGCTCTGGTCGATTCACGCGGTGCATCACCAGTCGAACCTCTGCGACACCTCGGTTTCGCTGCGCACGTCGGCGCTGGCGCCGCTCACCGTACTCGTGTTGCACCTCCCGCTCGCGTTCTCGGGTCTGCCGTTCGCCATCTACTTCCCCGCGTACCTGCTGCACGTGGCGCTCATCTTCATGCTGCACGCGCGCACGCCGCGTTGGCTCGATCGGGCCGGCTGGGTGTTCAACAGCCCCTACCTGCACCGCGCGCATCACTCGAATCACCCGAAGCTGCGTGGCAAGAACTTCGGCGGCGTGTTCATTTTCTGGGATCGTTTGTTCGGGACTTTCGAAGCCGACTGCGACGAAGCGACCGAGTTCGGCATCGGCACGCAGGCCACCCCGCTCAACCCACTGGCCGCCAACCTCGCGCCGTTCAAGGCGTGGCACGAACGGCGGGCGGTGCTCACCACAGCGTGAAGCAATTCTCCGTCTGCCCTCTCCCCAACCCTCTCCCCCTCGGCGACAGGGAGTTCGTGGCAGCATCGCCTGCATGCTGAAGCCCCGCTACCCGTACTACCTCGCCAACACGCCCGTCTTCGCGAACGAGGCACTCGAGGTCACCGACAAGTTCACTAGCGAAGTCGTCACCCGCGTCGCGATGGCTGATGCGAAAGCGATCGACGCTGGCATCGCGGCAGCCCACGACGCGCGCGAGGCGATGGCGAAAGTGCCTGCGTATCAACGCCGCGACGTGTTGATGCACTGCGCTCGAAAATTTCAGGAGCGCTTCGATGAGCTCGCGATGGCGTTGTGCATCGAGGCAGGCAAACCCATCCGCGATGCGCGCGGTGAAGTGACCCGGCTCATCGACACCTTCCGCGAAGGCGCTGAAGAAGCGACGCGCCACCATGGAGAGACCATCAACCTCGAGATCTCCGCGCGCGCCCGCGGCTATCGCGGCATGACCAAACGAGTGCCGATCGGCCCCTGCTCCTTCATCAGCCCCTTCAACTTTCCGCTCAACCTCGCCGCGCACAAGGTCGCGCCCGCCATCGCCACCGGGTGCACCTGGGTGCTCAAGCCCGCGAGTCACACGCCCATCGGCGCGTTGATCATCGGCGAGGTGCTCGCGCAGACGGATCTCCCCAAAGGGGCCTTCAGCATTCTGCCCGCACACCGGGGCGGCGCTGAGCTGTTCACCAGCGACCCGCGGCTCAAGCTGCTTTCCTTCACCGGCAGCCCGAAGGTCGGTTGGGAGCTCAAGGCGAAGGCCGGCCAGAAAAAGGTGGTGCTGGAGCTCGGCGGCAACGCAGCGTGCGTGGTCGATGAAGATCAACGCGACCGGCTCGAGCACGTCGTCTCGCGGCTGGTGGTCGGCGCCTTTTACCAATCAGGTCAGAGCTGCATCAGCGTGCAGCGCATCTTCGCGCACGAGGCGATCTACGACGCGCTCAAGGTTCAGCTCGTCGCGGCCACGCGCAAGTTGGTGGTGGGCGACCCGAAGAAGGAAGAGACCTTCATCGGCCCGATGATCAGCGAGACCGAGACCGCGCGCCTCGACGGGTGGATCCAGTCGGCCGTGCGCGCAGGGGGAAAGGTGCTTTGTGGCGGTACGCGCAAGGGCACCCTGATGGAGGCGACGGTGATGGAAGACGTGCCGGCCACCGAGCCGCTGGTGACGGAGGAGGCCTTTGGGCCGGTGGTGCTCTTGTCGAAGGTGAAGAGCTACGACGAGGCGCTCGCCGCGGTGAACGACTCGAAGTTCGGGCTGCAGGCCGGGGTGTTCACCAACGACCTTCACCGCGCGATGAAGGCGTGGGACGTGCTCGAGGTCGGCGGCGTGTTGATCAACGAGGTGCCCAGTTGGCGCGTCGACAACATGCCGTACGGCGGCGTGAAGGACTCCGGCCTCGGCCGCGAAGGTGTGCGCTACGCCATGGAAGACATGACCGAGCTTCGGTTGCTCGTGATCAAAGACGCGTGATGCACACCGTTCGCCTCGAGAGCAGTCGAGGGATTGTTTCTAAGTCGCGCTGCAAGTGGCCCCTCGACTGGGCTCGCAGGGTTGATCGAAATACGGAGCGCTCACCATTCATCCCGAGCGGAGTCGAGGGATTACCTCGGCTTCGGGCGGCAAGTGCCCCCTCGACTGCGCTCGGGGAGACCGGTGATTGGAGTCATTTCTATTTCCGCCAACCCTCTCGATGCGAACGGTGGGGCGCGTGACGGAAATCAACGCTGGCGACACTCAGAGGGCTGTGAGTCGATTACTCCCCGCCATGCGAACCGAAGCGCCTGACATCGCGAGGCTTTACGCCGCCCACGCGCGCCAAGTCTGGCGCACCTTGTTGCGCCTCGGCGTACCCACGGCCACCGTCGAAGACGCCGTGCAGGACGTCTTTCTCACCGCCCACCAACGCCTCCCCGGCTTCGAAGGGCGCTCCAATGCAGGCACCTGGCTGGTGGGCATCGCCGTGCGCGTGGCCGCCAACGCACGAAGGGCCGTGGCGCGCCGCGGCGTGTTGCGCGTGGTCGATGACTCGATGGTCGACCCCGGCCGTGGTCCTGAACAACACCTCGAACAACAACGGGCGCTCCAGGCACTCGAGCAGGTGCTCTCGACGCTCCCCGAAGAGCAGCGTGAGGCCGTGGTGCTGATCGACCTCGAGCAACTCACCGCCCCGCAAGCGGCCGAGGCCCTCGCGGTGAAATTGAACACGGTCTATTCGCGGCTGCGCCTGGGCCGCGCCGCGCTGAGCAAGGCGCTCAAAGGAGAGTCGTGATGAGTGACCCCGAAGAAGTCCCCCAGCTGTCTGCTGAAGCGAAGGCGTTCCTCGACGGGCATGCGCAGACGGGTGAGCCTTCGGCCGATGCGCTCGAGCGAGGCCGGCTGCGCCTGGTGTCGGCGCCGCTCGAGGCAGCGGCGAGACCGGCGAAGCGCCGCAGCACCCTTTTCCCGCCCGAGGTGATGGCCGCGGCCGCCGTGGTGACTCTCCTGCTGGGAGCGCAAGCGCTCTATCTGGTGCTCCGCGCGCCCATCGCAGCCGAACCTGTCGCTGAGATGACGCCGGTCGAGCCGAAGGCTGCCGAAAACAAGCCTGCTGAGGTGATTGAGCCGATGAATGACGGAGCTGAGCTCGACGCGGTCGCTGAAGCCTGGCGCACGGGCGACTTCGAAGGCGCAGCCCGGTTGGCCTCTCAGGCGTGTCACAGCGCCGGGTGCGCGCCGCTCGATGCTCAACTCCCGAAGATGCTCGGCCTCGTTCAGTCCATCGGAGCGTTGTCTGCCGCGCAGCGTGATGAATTGGCCGCCTTCGACGAGGCGCTCACCGGGAGCCGTGACAGCGCCCTTCGCCGCCAGCTCGACGCGCTCAGACCGGCGCCTCCTTTGTCTGCTGCTTCCAAACAGGCCAAGCGGCTCTTCGAAGAAGCCCGGACCGAGAAGGAAGCGAAGCACTTCGAGAGGGCGGCGTTGCGCCTCGAGAAGTGCATCAAGCTCGACCCCTCCTGGCACCCCTGCTACCGCATGCTCGGCAGCGTCTACGCGAGCATCGCCGGTCGTGACCAATCGGCGTTGGCCATGGAGAAGGCCCGACGCGCCTACGAGAACTTCCTCGAGGTCGCCCCGCCCGGCGACGACTATGTCCCCAAGGTGAAGGTGATTCTCGAAGCGGCCCGGGGCTACGACGCGCCACCGTCGTCTGCGGCGATCCCGCTCACGCTCTCCGTCGACGGCACGGTGAAGCTGCCGCTGCCGCGCGCCGTTTCACGTCTGAGCGTGGGTGACGACAACGTCATCGACGCGAAGATGCTCGACGCCAACACCGTGAAGGTCGAGGGCATGCGGCGCGGCAAGACGACGGTGATGGTCTGGTACGTCGACGGCAGCCGCGTCACGCTCGAGGTCGAAGTGAAGGTCTCCGAGCGTCGTGTGGAGCGCGTCGGCGAGCTCTTCGCCGATGCCAACAAGGCGCTGGCCGCGAAGGACTTCGTGCTCGTTTCGGCGTACTCCAAACAAGTGCTCGAGCTCGAGCCAGGCCACAGGGGCGCTCAGAACCTTCTTGGAGAGCTTCGCATTCAGGCTCGTGTGGCCTACCTGCGCGGCTACCAGCTGAGGGAAGCCAGCCCCAGCGAGGCGATCACCTGGTTCGAGCTGGCGGTGATGCTCACGCCGGCCGAAGACGAGACACATCAGAAGGCGCTGTCGCGGATTCGTGAGTTGAAGAAGTGATGAAGCCCTCACCCCGACTGGCGAAAGAGGTGCCTCGACTCCGCTCGGCACGAACGGAACCGGCCGAAATCCGTTCGGCCCGAGCGAAGTCGAGGGCGTACTTCAACAGTCTCCCGGAGGGAGATGGATCGCAGCCCCTACTCGTTCTCGACCCGCACGTACTCGGCGATGACCACCGTGCCGGTACCGGCCGCAAAGGAGCGGAGCGAGGCGAGGGGCCGCGGCAGCTTTGCGTGCAACACCGGCTCGCTCTGACGCGAGTCGCCGTCAGCCACCTCGAGGCGCCAACCAGCGTCTGAGAAGAACACCGAGGCCACGCCGCCGCGCGCGACGGTCACGGCCTGGGCGCACAACTCGGCCAACGAGAGCGACAAGGTGGTCGCTTCATCGGGCATGAAGCCTGCGCTCATCGCCGCCTCGTGCACTTCGAAGGCCGCCGCCAGCACCTGATTGCGATTGAAGCAAGCCCACACCTGCGCCTGAAGTGAACCTGCCGGCAGGGGGTACGCAAAGGGGCGAAGCGGCTCGAGATGGCTCATCGTGTTGGCCCGAACAGCGAACGACGTGCCAGCGGCCCAGCGCCGTGGATCCACGCAGTTGGTTGATTCCATCCGTGAACTCTTCAGATCTGCAATTCAGTTCTGAAAGCGGCGCAGGTGTTCGGGCGTGTCGAGGTCGAGCTCGGCCTCAGGCAGATCCACCGGGGTGACGAGCTGCGCGTGGGCTCGCAGCCACCCTTTCGCGCCGCTCGAATCGGGGAGTTCCCTGAGCACCGCGGCGTAGAGCGCCGAGAAGCGCGCGGGCACGCCGAGTTCACCTGCGTACTGCGCAGCGGCGATCTCACCCGGTGCTGAAAGCAGCGCGGTCAGGTGCGCTGCCGTGACGGCATATTGATCCGCCAGCAGCACCATCAACGCGACGTCTCCGGCCGCTCGCGCGCCGGCGCTCAACGAAGCACCCGGCCCCCGTTGCCACTCGGCACAGAACACCCGCTCGACGGGCAGATCCTCCAGGGCTTCTTGCAGCGCGACCGCGCCTTCGATCACCAGCACGCGCGTGCAGCCGGCTTCCAGGGCGATGCGCGCCGCCCGATGCACCAGGGTCTCACCGGCCGTCTTCACCAGTTGCTTGGGCTGGCCCAGCCGCGAGCTCGCGCCCGCCGCGGGGATGAGCGCGGTGGTTCCCATCACCTGACTGTGCCAGCACTCAGTGGGTCGCGCGCAACTCGTGAGTCTCTTCGGCTTCTTCTGACGCGCGGCGCCACGCCACCACCAACGTGAGCAACCCCACACCCAACAGGCTGAGCTCGGGGCCGGCCAGCTGCACCAGCAACGTCAACGAGGTCAGGAAGACGTACACCCAGGCGAGCATCACGTGGAGCATGAGTCGGACCGTCGGCACGCCGGGTTCAACGCGAGGAAGCGGATCCCATTTCCGGGTTTCTCGCGGAGCGACACGGTCGCTCTCGCGTGGTTCGACGGATGACGTGGGCGTCGTTCGCGATACACCCCCCCCATGAAACGCGCTTTCCCTCCGGCCGCTGCCCGATGCTGAGCGCATGGGTCGCGCTGGGGCTGGCCGCGGCGATCGAGGTCTCGGTGCAAGTCGAGAGCACCACCCCGTGCCTCGAGGTGCGCCGGCTGGAGACGCTGCTGAGGGCGCAGGGCCTGACCGTGCGTGAAGGAGCGCAGGTTCGCGTTCACGCGCGCGGCGAGGGTTCGACGCGGTTGCGCCTCGAGGGCACGCGCGGGCCTGAACGGCTGAGGCGCAACGTGCCCGCGAAACAGGGCCAGTGCCCGGCGGTCGAGCGCGTGGTGGTCTCACTGATCCTGTCGTGGGCTCAGCCCCGAACGTGGGCCGTGCCTCGCGCCGAACCCGCTGAGCCGATCGCGCTGCCGACGCCCGCCGTCGTGGTGAAGCAGCCGCCTCGCGCTGACGAACCGGACGAACCACCCTCGCCCGCCCGCGAAATGAACGAGCCGCTGCGCGAAGCCGACACGGCCACCGAGCCGCCCGCTGAGCCCGCTGAGCCCGTGGCGAACGCGCCGGTGCTGGCGCCTGACGCTGGCACCCCTTCGCTGCCGGAACCGCCTGAGCGCGAAACGCCGCCCGCTGTGGAAACGATGGCCAGCCCCTGGAGCGCGGATCTCTCGGTATTGGGAGGGGCTGCCGTCGGTCCGACGCCTGATGTGGCGCCAGGGGGCACCCTGCGCATCGGCGCGTCTTGGGGTCGCTTCGGCGCGGTCATCGACGCAGCGCTCGAGGCGGAACGCTCGAAGGCCGTCGCCCCCGGCACCGCGTATCTGACGCGCCCGTGGTTGGGCCTATCGGGTCGCGTTCACTTCGTGCCCCTCGAGCGCCTGTTGCTCGACCTCACCCTGGGCGTGCGCGGGTTTCGGCTCGAGCTCGGAGGCCGCGGCTACCCCGACTTCAGGTCTTCTGTGCTCTTCGACTTCGGTGGTGCGCTGACCGCCGGGGCGCGCCTGCGCCTGTGGGGCCCGCTCTGGCTCGAAGGCCGGGGGCTGGTGGGGCTGCGCACCCGCACCACGCCCCTGCAGCTCGAAGACCTCGCGTCAGAGGAACGAAGGACGATCCTCGTCGTCGCCCCCTGGGACGTGGGCCTCTACCTGGGCTTGGCGGCCCGGCTTTGAGACCACGAAAGTCACTTTTCATGAATCTGCGGCCGCGCCCCCGCACTGGCCCCCCCGTGAGCTTCAGCGCGGAGGCCATTCGATCGCTCTACCTGGAGCACGCCACTGGCCTGCGCCAGGCCTTGCATCGCCTGGCCCCCGACGTCGACGCAGACGACCTGCTCCAGGAGCTCTTCGTCGTGGCGCTCCGCAAGCCCGAGGCGCTCGCGCGCGCAGACTCACCGCCGGCCTGGCTCTATGGCGTCGCGGTGAAGCTCGCGGCTTCCCGCAGGCGAACTGTTCGGGTCAGACGCTTCCTCGGGCTCGACTCAGCGCAGCACGTGCCCGCCGTCGACGCGCCGTCGCGGACGGTCGAAGAACGCGATGCACAGGTGAAGGTCGGCCGCGCGCTCGAATCACTCTCCGAGGCCAAGCGGCAGGTGTTCGTGCTCCGAGAGCTGCAGGGCCTGAGCGGTGAAGACATCGCCGCCGCCCTGGGAATACCGATCAAAACGGTGTTCACGCGGCTCTTTCATGCGCGCGCCGAGCTCGAAGCGTCGCTCGAGCGGCAGATGGTGGTGGAAGCCCGAATCAGCGGTTTGAGCAAGGAAGAGGTGCGGCTTTGAACCTTTCCCCCCGATGGCATGACGAGACCGACCTCACTCCCCCGCGCAAGCTCGTCGCGCTCGCCGCTTCCGTGCCGGCCATTCCCGTTCGGCCTGACACCTGGGACGACGTCGCCCTGCGCGCGGCCGCGACCCACGCGGGGCCCAGGCTGCTTCCTTCGTTCCTGGCCTCGGTCGTGGTGGGCGTGCTCCTGGTGTTGTTTTCCCGCGCGGCGCTGAAAGGCTCTTCTGAGCCCGCCCCGCATTCTGCTTCACCTGTCCTGGTGGCCTCCACTTCGGCGCGGTGGAAGCAGGAAGCCGACGGCCTCGTGGTGCTCGAAGCGGGGCGGCTGGTGCTGCCTGCGAAGTCGACCCAGCTCATTCGCGTCAAGACGGAGCACCTCTCCATCGAGGCGAAGATGAGCCGGTTCCTGGCCGAGGTCGTGGTCAACGGCACCGTCGTCTCGGTCGAAGAAGGTGACGTGGTCGTGCGCACGGGGACACAGGTACGGCACCTGCTCGCCGGTCAATCGCTCACCTGGCCGTCTGCTCCGCCGGTGCCCGAAAATCTGCTCGTTCGTCCCACCGAGCTCGGCTGCGCTCAGGCCCCCGTTGATGAGAAACGCGCGTGCCTCGAGCGAGAAGCCCAGGGCGATGACCTGACCGCAGAGGCGGCGCTGTACGAGGTCGGGGCCCTGGCGCTGCGCGAGGGCCGCCACGCCGAAGCGCGCGCTGCGTGGCTCAGCTCGCTCGAACGGTTCAGTGACGGCGTGCTTCACCCCGAGGTGCGGTTGGCGTTGCTGGTCGAGCAGGTCAGGGCGCGCGACTTCGCCGCGGCCCAGCAAACGGCGCGCGAGTTCGAGCGCACCTGCCCCGAAGATGCCCGGGTCGGCGACGTGCGCTCACTTCGGCTCGCCCTCGAGGCGTTGCGATAATCAACGAGAGGCCCGTCGATTCGATGAATGAGTCGCAGGCGCTCCGCACTTGAGCTGACATGAGAACGATCATTCTGGGTTTCTTGCTGCTGGTGGCGACGTTGGGCTCAGGGTGCTTCCTGGCCCCTCTTGAACCAGTCGTCATCGGACGTTTTGATTCCGGGTTGCCCGATGCGTCTACGGCCGACGACGCTGGCGCGGATGGTGGCACTGACGGGGGCCCGACCCGCGACGGTGGCATCTACCGAGGCGATGGAGGGTTCTTCGACGCGCCGGCTACGCCGCCTTTCTGCACGCGGGGCCAGTGGTGTTGGCAACACCCGACGCCCCAGGGGCAACCTCTCAATGATGTCTACGCGGTGAGCGCGACCGAGGCGTGGGCCGTGGGCGATCGCGGCGCGACGATGCGGCTGACGAACGGCGTGTGGACTGCGCTGCCTTCCACGACCGAGCTCTCCTTGAACCAGGTCTGGGGCTCGGGGCCGAACGACGTCTGGGCCCTCGGTCGCAATCCGCTTAGCAATGGGAACAAGCTGCTCCGTTTCGACGGAACGGGCTGGGCGATCGTTCCTCAAGGCGCGCTCCCGAGCGTGCACGAAGTCAGCCAGAGCGCGGCCGGCGAGCTGTGGGTGGTCACCGACGGCTTCACCACCTCAGTGCCCCGCCAGCTGCTGCGGTGGAACGGTACCACGCTCGTCGCCGCGCCTGCCTTGCCTGCGGGCCTCGAGGCCCAGTCCGTCTGCGTTCGTTCACCCAATGAAGTGTGGCTCACCGTCAACGACGCGCTCGGCAGCTGGCCCCCCGTCGCGCTCTATCGATGGGACGGCACAACGTGGACCCTCGTGCGTCGTGAGCCGAACGGCTCGAGCCGCCGCTTCGACTCGCGCGTGATGTGCCCCGCTGATGGGGTCGCGCTGGTGAAGGTCTTCGAATTCAACACGGGCACGTACTCGCTGCTCGAGGTGGCGGGCGGCCAGGTCTCGTCCAACACTTCACTGGGTTCGGGCTCGCTCATCGCCACGTCGCGAGATGTCTTCTCGGTGGCCTCCGACGGCCGTTCGGTCTCTCAGTGGACACCGACGGGCTGGCAGGCGCGCTTCACGCTCCCGGCCGACGACTCGATGTACTCGGTCGGCTTCGACTTCGTGGGCAACGTCGGCTGGCTCGCGAACGGCACCCCAACGCTCTCGTCGTTGAATGGCAGCGCGTTCGTGCCCACGCAGCCACGGCTCGGTACGCTCAACGTCTTCGTCGGCCCGCCGCCCAACCCCAACCCCCGCGATCCCACCGCGGTCTTCGGTGATGGCACGTGGGGGCGCCGCAGCGGCAGCGGGTGGACTTTCGCTCCGACCCCTACGCTGTTCACGGGCGAACCGCTCAAGGTCTCACGCGCCTCGCTCATCGCCGGGGGTGACGCGTGGCTGGTGGGCAACGCGATCGCCCGATACGACGCCACCGCGCAGACCATCACGCCCACGTTCACGCCAGTCTCCGGCGGGTTCACGGCCATCGACAGCAGCGCTGACGGCACGGTGTGGGTGGTCGGATCGCAGGTGCTGCATTACGAGGCAGGTCAGTGGCAGGCGCCCCCGACGGCGCCGCCCACGGTGGTCGACGGCATCACGCTGAGCGACCTCTCGTACACCGCCGTCGACGTGCGCTCGGCGAACGACGTGATGCTGCTCGCCAACGATCCAGCCGGGGGGCGCTTCGTCAGCATCTTCTACCGGTGGGACGGCACGACCTGGAGCGCGCAGCTGAGCTCGGGCACGACGCTCAGCTTGTTCGACCGCGACACGGCAGGCGACCTCTACGTGGTGGAAGGAAATGAAATCAAGAAGCGCGCGCCGGCCGCCACCAACTGGACGACCGTGGGCTCGGTCGACGGGTACGTCACTCGCATCCGCGTGTACGGGCCCAATGAGATCGACCTGGTGGTGAACTCAGACGCGGGCCTCATCTTTTACGGCTGGGACAGCGACCGGATGGCGTTCTCGCCCCATGTTCCCGGGCTTGGCTTCTCCTGGGCGACCGACATCGTCTACGGCGATTCGACCAACGCCGGGGCGACGTGCTGGGCTGCAGGGGCTTTCGGCGCGGTGCTCCGCTTCGAGCCCTGAGCTCAAGCCGACGGCAGCGTCAGCGGCAGCGACCTCAGCCGCTGGCCCGTCAACGCGAACACCGCGTTGGCCACCGCGGGCGCAATCACCGGCACGCCCGGCTCACCCACGCCGGTGGGCGCCGCTTCGTTCTCGCGCAGGTACGTCTCGATGACGGGCGTCTCTGAGAGCCGCAGCGGGGGGAAGTCGTGGAAGTTCGACTGCGAAACCTTGCCGTTCTCGAAGGTGATGCGCTGCTTGAGCGTGGCGCTCAGCCCGAAGATGACCGCTGACTCGAGCTGTTGTTTCACGATGTCCGGGTTCACCACCCGGCCGCAGTCGATGGCGATCACCACGCGCTTGACCACGATGGCGCCGTCTTCGATCTTCACCTCGACCGCGGCCGCCGCGTAGCTCTCGAAGCTCTGGTGCACCGCGATGCCCCGCCCGATGCCTTCAGGAGCCGGCGTGGTCCAGCCGACTTTCTCGGCCACCAGCTCGAGCACCCACCGGTGGCGGTGCTGCCGCATCAACAGTGAACGCCGGTACTCGAAGGGGTCTGCCTTCGCGGCGTGAGCGAGCTCGTCGATGAAGCTCTCGGTGGCGAACGCGGTGTGCGAGTGACCGACGCTGCGCCAGAACATCACCGGCACGCCGGGCTCGACCGCCACGAAGTCCACCGCGAGGTGCGGCAGGTCGTACGGCAAGCTGTCGACGCCCTCGACAGAGGTGGGGTCGCTGGTGGCCACCGAGCTCTGCCCCAACGAGGCCAGGGCGCGCCGGAGGAAGTGAAGGCCTGAAGGCAACAGCCCCCCCACGAAGTCAGGGAGAATCTGATTGAGGATGCTCTGACTGGCCACCCGGTGATGCCAGGCGAGCGGTTTGCCATCGGCTGAAATCGCACCCCGCACCCGGTGCGTGGCCGCCGGGCGATAGGGCGAGTGCCGCATGTCGTCCTCGCGGCTCCACACCACCTTCACCGGACCGCCGATGGCCTTCGAGACGTGTGCGGCCTCGATGACGTAGTCCTGCGCGATGCGGCGGCCAAAACCTCCGCCCAGCCACGTGGTGTGCACGGTCACGTCTGCCTGGGAGACGTCGAGCGCGCGGGCCACCTGCTCCGCCGCCATCATCGCGCCTTGCGTAGGCGCCCAGAGTTCCACCTTGCCGTCGCGCACCCAGGCCGTGGCGTTCTGCGGCTCCATGGTGGCGTGCGCGAGGTAGGGCGCCGAGTACTCCGCTTCGATGACGGCGGCGGCGCGGGTCAGCGTGTCGAGCGCGTCGCCCGTGTTCTTCACGCGCTCGCCCGTGGTTCCGCGCAGCGCCTTCAGGTGATCCGCCTCGAGCGTCTTCGAGTCGAACTTCGCGAGCGCGCCTTCATCCCACTCCACCTTCACCGCCTGCGCGGCGCGGCGGGCGTGCCAATAGGTCTCTCCCACCACCGCGACGCCCGAGGGCACCGCCACCACGTGACAGACCCCGGAGAGCTTCTTCGCTTCACCGCCGTCGAACGACTTGAGCGTGCCGCCGGGTACGGGGCAACGCAACACCACCGCCACCTTTGCGCCGGGCACCTTCACGTCGATGCCGTACTCCGCCCGGCCGAGCACCTTTTCCATCGAGTCGACGCGGGGGATCGGTTTGCCGATGAGCGTGAAATCTTTTTCGCGCGGGGCCACCTCGGGCACGTGCAGGCCCGCGGCGGCTTCAGCGAGCGCTCCGAAGGTGAGGCGCTGCTGCGTGGGCAGGTGCACCACCGCGCCGTCACGCGCGACACAGTCAGTGCGCGTCACGCCCCACCGTTTGGCGGCGGCCGAGATGAGCATCGCGCGCGCGGTGGCGCCCGCCTGGCGATAGGGGCCCCATGCCGAAGCGGTCGAGGTGCTGCCGCCGGTCAACTGCAGGCCCATCACCGGGTTGTCATAGCGGCGGTCGTTGCCCGCGTGTTCGGTCTTCACCTTCGAGGGGTCGATGCCCAGCTCTTCTGCGAGCAACTGCACCTGCATCGTCGAGGTGCCCTGCCCCATGTCCACCCGGGCGAGCACCACGGTGACCACGTCGTCGGCGGTGATGCGCAGAAACGCGCCGGGCGTGAAGTTCGCTTTCGAACCCGCGGCCTGCGCGAGCCCGGGGAGAATCTCCAGCACCAGGCCGCCACCGACCGCGAGGCCCGCCTGCATGAAGCCACGTCGAGAAAAATCACTCACTTCGACGGCTCATTGCTGATGGCTGCTTTGAGATCGACCTGCTCGTCTTTGGCCAGCTGCGCGGCCCGGTGAATCGCGGCGCGAATGCGAGGGTAGGTGCCGCAGCGGCAGATGTTCCCGCTCATCGAAGCGTTGATGTCGTCGTCGGTCGGCGCGGGGTTGTTGGCGAGCAGCGAGCTGGCCTGCATCAACTGGCCCGGCTGGCAGTAGCCACACTGCGGCACCGACAGCTCGTTCCACGCGCGCTGACAGGGGTGAAGCGCTTCGCCTTTCGCGAGGCCTTCGATGGTGCGCACCTGCTGACCTTCGACCGCGCCGACCGGAAGAATGCAGCTGCGCGTGGCCTGACCATTCAGGTGCACGGTGCAGGCACCACACAAGGCCATGCCGCAGCCGAACTTGGTGCCGGTCAGCTCGAGCACATCGCGAATGACCCACAAGAGCGGCATGTCGGGTGGCGCATCGACTTCGCGCTCAACCCCGTTCAGCTTGAACTTCGCCATGAGCGCATGAGTGCGCAGGGACGCCACGAGAAGCAAGCCCATCGTCGCGAGGAAGGTCAGCAGCGAGATTCCTCACCAATCTCCCCGAGCCCAGTCGAGGGGGCACTTGCAGTGCGAAGGAGAGGCAATCCCTCGACTCCGCTCGGGATGAGCGGTGTCCGTTCGCTCTTTCGAAAAAAAACTACGAGCGAAGTCGAGGGGTGAACGGAGCCCCGCAAAGCAAAACGCGCTCGAAGTGCCCCCTTTGGCACCTCGAGCGCGTTGTTCCTTCGTCGAAATTACTTCGACTCGGTGACCAGGCCCATCACGACCGCGATGCCGTTCTGCGCGTTGCTGCTGGTCACGTACATCTCGCTGCGGCCGATGACCGCGCCGTTGCTGCCCTTGAGCACGAAGTAGGTCTGGCCATCCGCCGCCGCGCGCACTTCGAAGCGGGCGCGGTTGATGCCGTTGGTGCGCACCGAGGCGACGCCGTTCGCGGCGCTGGTCTTCGTGGTGTAGCCCTGCGACTGCAGCACGATCTGGCCGTTGTTGGCCTTGAGGTGGAAGTAGAACTTGCCGTCGAGGCCCTTGAACGTCTCGAACTTCGTGTCGCCGGTCAGCGCCGCGCCCGACGAGACGATGTTCTTCACCACGTTCTGCACGGTGAGCGCGCCACGGGCCGAGCCGGCCGCCGTCGCGTACATTTCGCTCACGCCGATGATCTGGCCGTTGACCGCGGTGAGCACGAAGTAGCGGGTGGCGTCCGACGCCTCACGCTGCAGGTAGCGCTGAGCGCTGGTGGCGTTGGTGGCGACCGACTCGACACCGGCGCGGGCCGCGGCGGCCGTCGAGTAACCCTGGCTGGCGAGGATCTTCTCGCCGTTGCCCGCGAGCAGGTGGAAGTAGTGCTGGCCGTCCTTGCCGACGAACGTCTCGAACTTGCCGATGGTCGCCGCGAGCTCAGACTCGGCGTCCATCGTCTCGACTTCGTCCTGCCCTTCGATGAACGCGTCGGCGGGGCCGCAAGCGGTGAAGGTGAGGGCCAGCGTCAGGAGCGAGGTGCGAAGTGCGGTCATGGTCGGGTTCTTTCGGAGCAGCGAGGTTGCAGACCCGAATTGCAGCCCGCGTGCCGTTGATGATGCCGCGTAACACGCTGATTTCAATGAACACGACGAGGGTGCATGTTGCATTGGTGCAACACTGATATCATCACAAGCAATGATGGATACAGACGTACAACTTCACGCGGTCGACATGGAGTCCGTGGCGCGGCGCCTGGTCGAGGTGGCGTGCTCGAAGACGGGGAGCCGCAACGGCGCCGTCTTTCTCTGGGACGCCAAGGCGAAGGGGCTGACCGTCGACTTCCACATGGTGGACGACGTCATCGTGACCCTGCCGGGAACGGGCTCCGTGCTGCGGCCGCGCCGGGATGGCCGGGCCAACGGCATCGCCATGTCGTGCTTCGAGCAGGGCGCTCCGTATTTGTGCAACGACACCGGGCAAGACCCCAACTACGCCCGCTACTTTCTCGACGTGGAGGCGGTGCTGGCCGTGCCCATTTTCTACCAGGGCAAACCCATCGGAGTGCTCACGGTCGCCAGCGCTCAGAAGCAGGCGTTCGAGTACGCGCACGTCACCGCGCTCGAAGAAGTCGCCGCCGCGTCGGCCAAGTACCTGCGCCGCGCCTCGCTCGCCCGGCAGACCCGCGCCGACACCGGCCGGCCCTTCGTCATCAAGGGGCTCTCACCCGCGTGGCACGAAGTGGAGCGCAAGCTGGAGCAGGTCTCTGGCACCGACGTGCCCGTGCTGGTCACCGGCGAGAGCGGCACCGGCAAAGACCTCGTCTCGCGGGCGATCCACTTCAACAGCAAACGCGCCGCCAAACCGTTCGTCACCGTCAACTGCGCGGCCATTCCCGAGACGATGCTCGAGAGCGTGCTCTTCGGTCACGTGAAGGGCGCGTTCACGGGCGCCTCCTTCGACAAGATTGGCGAGTTCCAGAAAGCCGACGGCGGCACCTTGTTCCTCGATGAGCTGGGCGAGCTGCCCCTGATGCTGCAGGCCAAGGTGCTGCGCGCCATCGAGCAGGGTGAGGTCTCGCCGCTGGGCAGCAACGCCGCGCCGGGCCGGGTCGACGTGCGCTTCATCTGCGCCACCAACCGCGACCTCCCCCAGATGGTGAAAGAAAACCGCTTCCGCGACGACCTCTTCTTCCGCGTCGGCGTCATCACCATCGAGCTGCCCGCGCTGCGCACGTACAAAGACAACCTGCCCATTCTCTCGCAGGTCTTCCTGCAGCAGGCGGCGCAGAAACACGCGCGGAAGGTCTCCAAGTTGAGCCGCGAGGCGATGGCCGTGCTTCAGGCCTGGGACTTTCCGGGCAACGTGCGTGAGCTCAAGAACACGCTGGAGCACGCGGTGGTGATGGCCCGCACCGACACCGTGACACCCGACGATTTGCCCAAGGTGATGCGCGGCGCCGACTCAGTCTCTGCCCCCCCGGCTGCAGCAGAACCCGCGCCGAAGACGCTGGCCGAGTTGAGAGAAGCCTGGCTCGCCCCGCTAGAGCGCCGCTACCTGGCCGAGCTGCTCGATGCCAACGAAGGCCAGGTCGACACGACTGCGAAACGGGCGGGGATCAACCGCGTCACGCTGTACCGGCTCATGAAAAAACATGGGCTGACCGTTCAGCGCCGGGTGCGCGCGTGACTTTTTGTGAAACGGAAATGACGGGGCACCGTACCCCCCGAAGAAGTCATTCCACTCAACGGAGATTCACACCCATGAAGAAGCTCTTGCTGACCGGTCTCGTGCTGGCGTCGTTCGTTTCATTTGCGCAGGCGAAGAAGGCCGAAACGGTCGCGCCTGCCGCTGCTCCCGCTGCCCAGAAGGACATCGTGGACACCGCCGTAGCCGCGGGTTCGTTCAAGACGCTCGCCACCGCGCTCACCGAGGCCGGGCTCATCGAGACGCTCAAGGGCAAGGGCCCGTTCACCGTCTTCGCGCCCACCGACGAGGCGTTCGCCAAGGTGCCCAAGAAGGATCTCGAGGCGCTCCTGAAGGACAAGAAGAAGCTGGCCCAGGTGCTCACCTACCACGTGGTCTCCGGCAAGGTGATGGCCGCCGACGTGGTGAAGATGAAGGACGGCTCGAAGGTGAAGACGGTTCAGGGCAGCGAGTTCACCCTGGGCCTCAAGGACGGCAAGGTGAAGGTCGACAACGCGAACGTCACCAAGACCGACATCGAGACGAGCAACGGCGTCATTCACGTCATCGACTCGGTCATCATGCCCAAGTGACGTACCGCTTCACGCCGTAACGCGCGGGAACCGCAACGTGAACGCGGTTCCCGCAGCCGCGTTCGAGGTGACCCGAATGGTGCCGCCCAGCGCGTCGACGATGTGTTTGACCACGTAGAGCCCCAACCCCACGCTGTGCCCCAGCGGCCCTGTCGAAGCGGCGCCTCGCTGCATCGGCTCGAACAGAACGGGCAACACCTCTGGGGCAATCGGCCGGCCCTGATTCGACACGCTCAGCTCGACCCACTCTCCGTCGGCGCGGGTCTTCACGCGCACGGTGGTGTCAGCGGGGCTGTGTTTGAGCGCGTTGCTGATCAGGTTCTGCGCCACCTGCGCGATTCGTTGTGGATCCCATGAGCCTTCTCCGTCACCTTCGTGCTCGACCTCGAGCTCGCGCGCAGGAAAAGTCATCTGCACCTCTTCGGCGGCGTGCTGGGTCACCCCGTGCAGATTCATCAGCTCGCGCGCGATGCTCAGCCCGCCGCCCGCCCGCGCCTCGCTGAAGTCGAGCAGGTCGTTGACCTGCCGCATCATGCCGTCGAGGGCGGTCTTCAGCCGGCCGACCACCTTGCGGCTGCCGGGGTCGAGGTCTGCGTGGCGCATCAACAACCCGACGCCCAGGCTCATCGCCGCGATGGGATTGCCCAGGTCATGCGCCACGACGCCCAGGAGCTGCCGCTCGAACTCCGCGCGCCCCTTGTCTTCGGCGGCAGACCTCTGTTGCGCGCCCTCCAGCATGACGACGGGCAGCAACGGCTGCGTCTGCAGCCGGGTGAACGACGCGACCCCATCGGCGACGAGCGCGCTCATGAACGCGCAGAACACGCGCTGCTCGGCCAGGGTGACGGGCGTGCTGGTCTTCTCCGCCAACTCCAGCAAGGTCGAGCTCAGCAAGCCGTACTCATTCACCAGGCTCTGCAGGTCGAACACGAAGGGACCCGATGAGGTGTCGGGTACGGCCATTTTTCCGTGCTGCAGGCAGAGGCTCAGCGCCCGCAGCACCTGCCGAAGCTGCGCCTGCAGCCGCGCGGAATACGGCGGCGCGCCTTCACGAAATCCGCGGTCCCAGCGCTCGACGAGTGCGGAGGTGTGCTCTTCGACCAGCGTGGCGAAACGACTCAAGGAGGCCCCCGTCAGTCCCGAGGGCGAACCCACGCGGATGCCGAGGGGTTAGCACGGCAAAACTCAGTGTGCGGACGGCAGGGGCGGCGGGGGCGGAACGTTACCGTTTGGTGGCGGTGGCGGCAGCGCCCGAGCGATTGCCTCTCCTTCGCACTGCAAGTGCCCCCTCGACTGCGCTCGAGGAGACCGGTGATTGGAGTCATTTCTATTTCCGCCAACCCTCTCGGGAGGAGCGGTGTGAACGCGGCCGTTCATCGTGGTGCGCTGGCTCGGGGTGCGACCACCACCCT
Organism: Archangium sp.; assembly: GCA_043773025.1. GTDB lineage: Bacteria > Myxococcota > Myxococcia > Myxococcales > Myxococcaceae > Archangium_A. Next base: position 27,920 of record JAYVFP010000176.1, on the reverse strand, counting down.
CTCGGAAGCTGACACCGCTCTGGGCGGGGCATGCTGTCTCTCCCAGGTCGCAAGGTAGAGATCCTCTTCCTTCGCCCACCGTGAGTCCGACCAGCCGAGCTCGGGCTGACAGATGGCTCGAATGCGCTTCAAGTGTTCCGCCCCACCATCGCCAAGCAGCAGCCCCGCCCGCACCCGCCGCAGCATCAAATCTTCCAGATGCACCACCCGCTCGACCCGCGCCGCGTGACGCAACTCAGCCCACAGAAAGAACGTCTCGGGAATGCGCTGCAGCTCACCCTCACGCGACGCTTCGACCAGCGCCGGAGTCCACGTGCCGTACCGCCCCGCCAACCGCCTTCGCTCGAGCACGTCGAGCTCACCCCACCGCGTGCCCGTCGGAGGCTGCGCAAACTTCCCCCGCTTCGGCACCTTCACCCGCTGCGCCGGCATCGAGCGCTCGAACGTGTCGACCGCCTCGCGTGCGATCTCGCGGAAGGTCGTCAGCTTGCCGCCGGTGACCGTCCACAACCCGCGCTCCTGCCAGATGACGTGCTCGCGTGATTCTTTCGACGGGTCCTTCTTCCCCGTACCGATGACCGGCCGTACCCCCGAGTAGCTCGAGACCGCGTCACTCACGCTCAACGACAACCCGGGAAATGCTGCCCGCGCTGCTTCGACGAGTGACGACGCTTCGGCAGCGCTGATGTGAGGCGCCTCGTCGAGCGGGCGATCGTGATCGAGATCCGTCGTACCCAGCAGCGTCAGGCCCTCCCACGGATACGCGAACATCGGCCGCCCATCGCGCGGATGACGAAACGCCACGGCCTGCGCGACCGCGAAGCGCCACGCCGGGAAAAGCAGATGACTGCCTCGCAGCGGGCGGATCGCCGGCTTCGCATCGACCCCGGCGCGCAGCACGTCAGCCCACGCACCGGTCGCGTTCACCACCGCACGCGCCTCGATGCGCACCACGCGCTCCTGCTCCTGGTCGCGCAGCACCACGCCGCAGACCTTGCCTTCGCGGGTGAGCAACTCCTCGACGCGCGCGTAGTTGAGCGCCGAAGCGCCGGCAGCGAGCGCATCGAACAACACGCGCAACACCAGCCGCGCATCGTCGGTCTGCGCATCGCGGTACCAGAAACCACCCGCCAGGCGATCGAGCCGGAGCCGCGGCGCGAGCATCAACAGGTCGGACACGCTCAGCGCCTTGTGCGGCACTCCGCTGCCGAAGAAGTCGTAGATGCGCAGGCCGGTGCGCATCATGCGTTTGCCCATGCGGTCGTCGTCGTAGCTGGGCATCAAGAAGCCGATCGGCTCGACCAGACCGGGCAGCTCGTCGAGCAAGCGCTCACGCTCCCGCACCGATTGCCAGGTCAGCCGCAGGTCGCCCTGCGCGAGATACCGAAGCCCGCCGTGCACCAGCTTCGAGCTGCGGCTCGACGTGCCCGAGGCAAAGTCACCCTGTTCCACCAACACCGCGTCGAGGCCGCGGCGCGTCGCTTCATGCAGCAGGCCGACACCCGTGATGCCGCCTCCGACGATCACCAGGTCCCACGGGCCGTGACCTTCGAGCCGGTTCCACGTCTGTTCTCTCGAGGCGCTCATGCGATCAACTTTCCGGGGTTCATCAGCCCCGACGGGTCAAACCCTCTCAACATGCCGGCCAACGTGGTCATGCCCAACGCGCCCTTCTCAGCGGCGAGGTAGGGCGCGTGATCCACACCGACCCCGTGCTGATGGCTGATGGTGCCGTGCCCCGCGACGATCGCTTCACTGGCGACGTGCTTGAGGTGGCGCCACCGCTCCATCGTCTCTTCCGGCGTCGGCGCCAGGCGAAACAGATAGGTCGTATAGATGCTCGAGCCGTCTCCATAGAGATGCGAGAGGTGCGTGTAGACGTGGGTCTTCTCGTTCCACTTCTCGAGGCCCGTGCGCAGCGCCGCTTCCATGTCGCGCAGCAGCGTGGGCACCGCACTCCACGGCGCGGCCGTCTCCAACGTGTCGACTGCGTAGCCGAGCTCCCACAGTGAGTTGCGCAGGTACGGCGCGCGAAAGCGGTTCTTCGTCCACTGCGCACCGAATGTGCGGCCCGCGGAAATGCCGGCGTGTTTGCGCGTCAACGCCAGCGCCTCTTCCAGCGCGAACCTCACCGTCGCCGCGGTGCCCGTCGAGCCGATGAGCAGCAACGCCTTGCCTTCACCTGCACCGCGAAACTTCATCCACGCCTCCAACGCCCCCAGCAGCCGTTCGTGACCTGCGAGCATCAACATGGTGCGCGCCTCTTCAGGCGCAGAGAGCCGCAACATCGACAGCGGCAACTTCGCCTGCGCGATGGTGCGCGACGCCGCGAGCCCTTCTTCCCAGCCGGGAAAGAAGACGCCCACGAACTCTTCACGCTCGGGCAGCGTGGAGACGCGCACGGTCGCTTCGGTGATTACCCCCAGCCGTCCCTCGGAGCCGAGCACGAACTCCTTCAAGTCAGGGCCCGCGGCCGAAGCCGGGAACACGGGCAGCTCGAGCGCACCTTGCGGCGTCTCCACGTGACCACCCGCGAACAGTTTCTCGATGCGCCCGTAGTGCGCCGACTGCTGCCCACTCGAGCGCGTGGCGATCCACCCGCCGAGCGTGGACTGCTCGAAGCTCTGGGGAAAATGCCCGAGCGTGAGGCCGTGCGCGCGCAATCGCGCTTCGAGGTCGGGCCCCGAGACGCCCGCGCCGAACGTGGCGAGCCGGCTCACTGAATCCAACTTGAGCAGGCCCGACATGCGCCGCATGTCCATCGTGACGGTCGGCCCACCGCTCGCTTCGGGGTTGATGTGACCTGCGACGCTGGTGCCGCCGCCGTACGGAATGAGCCGCGTGCTGGTGCGCCTGGCCCAGTCGAGCAGCGAGCGCACGTCGTCGGTGCTCTCCGGGTAGGCGACCGCGTCAGGGAACGTGCCCAGCTTTCCGGAGCGCAGCGCGACCCAGTCACCGAAGCTCTGCCCGCGGGCGTGGCGAAGGCGATCGTCGGGGTCGAAGGAAAGAAACGACGCGGAGTCGACCCGGCTCTTCGGCACCGTCGACAGCACGTCAGCCAGGCTCGCGCTCTTGGTGGCGACCGCCGGGCCCACCCACTCGCTCAACGCAGCGCGGCTCTTCGCGGGCACTTCGTAGGTGTGGCTCTCATCACCCCAGCCATTCCATCGCTTCATCGAGACGCCTCCTGACGGGTCTTGCGCTCCACCTTGGTCCACTGGTCGAGGCTGTGCTGCATGGCGGCGCGCGTGACCTTCTCGGCCTTATCGGCCTGGCCCTTGCGCGCCGCGAGAAGAAGCGCGTCGTAGAATTGAGTCGAAGCGCGCCGGGCGGCGGCTTCTTCGAAATAGAACACCGCCATCACGCGGTAGAGATCGCCGAACCCATTCAAGATGAGCGTGAAGACGGGGTTCTGCGAGGCGGTGGTGAGCGCGAGGTGCAGCCGCCAGTCGAAGTCACCGAAGGCCTCTGCGTTCTGCTCGGGCCGGCTGGTTGCTTCGAGGAACGTGGCGATGACGGCCGCGTTCGCGTCGATTGCCGCGCGGGCATAGGCAGGCGCCATCGAGAGCCGCACCTCGAGCAGGTTGGTCACGAAACGATCCGGCAGCGGCCCTCCGTTGCGCACCACCGCGGCCAGCACGTTGAGCCCGCCTTCACGCCAGATGTCGCGTACCCGGGTCGACTTGCCGTGCTGCACGTCGATCCACCCGTCGCGGTCGAGCCGCTGCAACGCTTCACGCAAGGTGGGCCGAGTCACGCCGAGCTGCAGCGCGAGCTCACGTTCTGAGGGCAGCGTGGTGTTCGGCGGGAAATGGCGTGAGAGAATGAGGCCGACCAGCTCGCCTTCCGCGTGGGCGGCGGGTCGGCGGGGGGGCAACGAAGTGATGCCGGCGGGAGACATGAACCTCTACTTAACAGGTCAGAGGTCTGACCAGTAGCCCCTCGCTCTGCGGGGAGACTGTTGAAGTACGCCCTCACACCGGTCCTCCCGAGTGCAGGGGACCGGCTTCACCTTCGATTCCTTTCCGAAGAACAACCGGTCCTCTTGAGCGAAGTCGAAGGAGCACTTCCGCCTCGCGCACCAAGTGGCCTCTCGACTTCGCTCGATGCGAACGGTGTGGGCTGTTCCTGAGGAGAGCAGTCGAGGGATTGCTTTCCTTCGGGGAGACCGGTGATGGAACCCGATTCCTATTTCCGCCAACCCTCTTGGGCTGACTCCGTTCGTGCCGAGCGGAGTCGAGGCACCTCTTTCACCAGTCTCCGAAGCGAGGTGAGGGGCCGAGCCTCCTCCACCGCCGAATCACGGGTGAATCGACCGCCAGGCGCGCAGAAAATACTGAAGCCCCGCGGCCACGCCCAACACGCCGCAGGCCACCGCAAGCGGCGTCCACGCACCACGCCACTGCGCGAGCACCGCCGCGAACAACGCGAACTGCATGACGGTCGTCGCCTTCCCGAGCACCATCGCCCGCCAGGGGATGCCGCCCTTGCGCAGCCGCGGCACCACGAGCCGGGCAATCACCAGCGGAAGCAACACCACCTCACGCGTGGACGCGACCAACGCCATCCACAACGGCGGCTGCCGGGTCACCCACACCGCCACCAGCACCGACAAGATGAAGAACTTGTCGCAGATCGGATCAAGCCACGCCCCGATGCTCTCGCCGGGAAGCCCTGCGCGCCGCGCAAACCACCCATCGAGAAAATCCGAAACGGCCGCCGCCACCATCAAGCCCAGCAGCCACGCGGGATTGGTGGGCGCCAGCCAGATCGCCAGCCCCATCGGAATGCGCACGAGCGTGAGCAGATTGGGGAGCGTGCCCAACTCGCGGATCAGCGATCTCGTGGTGGTCAGCGCCATCTGAGCCAAGTGTGCTCACGAGCCGTTCGGCTCGCCATCAGTCGGCCGCGCAAAACACCGATGTCCCTGCGCAGCTTTCGCGCCCATGCAGGGGATCCCGGGGCTTGCAGTCTCGGTTAGGGTGGGCGCATGGCTACCTTCCTCGAGCAACTCAAAGCAGTCACCGTGGTCGTCGCCGATACGGGCGACTTCGAGTCGATTCAGAAGTTCCGTCCGCGTGACGCGACCACCAACCCCTCCCTCATCGCGTCTGCGGCGGCGATGCCGCAGTACCAGACGCTGGTGGCCCAGGCGCTCGATTGGGCGAAGAAGGACTCTGTCGATGCTTCGAAGGCGGCGGTGGCGAAACGCGCGGTCGATCGCCTCGCGGTGGAGTTCGGCATCGAGATTCTCAAAGTGGTGCCGGGGCGCGTGTCGACCGAGGTCGATGCACGGCTCTCGTACGACACCGACAAGAGCATCGCGAAGGCGCACGACCTCATCGCGATGTACACGAAGGCGGGCATCAGCAAAGACCGCATCCTGATCAAGCTCGCGTCGACCTGGGAGGGCATCAAGGCCGCCGAGGTGCTCGAGCGTGAAGGCATTCACTGCAACCTGACGCTGCTCTTCGGCTTCCACCAGGCGGTGGCGTGCGCCGAGGCGAAGGTGACGTTGATTTCGCCCTTCGTGGGCCGGATCCTCGACTGGTACCTCAAGAGCACGGGCAAGGCGTCGTACACGCCGGCCGAAGATCCGGGCGTGAGGTCGGTGACGCGCATCTACGACTACTACAAGGCGCACGGGTACAAGACCGAGGTGATGGGCGCGAGCTTCCGCAACGTCGGGGAGATCACCGAGCTTTCGGGCTGCGACCTGCTCACCATCGCGCCCAAGCTGCTCGCCGAGCTCGAGGGCATGCAGGGCGAGCTGCCGCGCAAGCTCAAACCCGGCGCGAAGTCTGAGGCGAAGCTCAGCCTCGACAAAGCAGCGTTCGAGCGCATGCACGCGGAAGACAAGATGGCGACCGACAAGCTGAAAGAAGGCATCGACGGTTTCTCGAAGGCGATCACCGACCTCGAGAAACAGCTCGAAACAAAGCTGAGCTGAGTCGAGTTGATCCCCTTTCCTCTCTGCGGAGCTCGCAGCCTGAGCAGCACTTTGCCTCGCTGAGGCGTGCCTGCCTTGCTCGTCACAGGAAAGAGCGGCTCTTGTCAGGTGCCCGTCGACCGGTCCCTGCGTTGCATCCTTTAGCTCGAGCAACACTCACCAGGAGCCAGACATGATCAACAGCGCAAGCATCAAGGCGGAAATGCCCGTGGTCTGTTCGAACGACGGCCAATTTGGGGTCGTGGATCACCTCGAAGGCAGCGACAGCATCAAGCTGAAGAGAGATGCCAAGGGAAAGCACCACTTCATCCCGATGAGCTGGGTGAAGACGGTCGACGACAAGGTTCACGTCGATCGTCCCGGTGATCAGGCCATGCGCGAATGGCGCACGGAGAACTGAGCTTGGGGGAAGAGTCACCAGCGAGGTGCGAGCCATCGCGCCACGCGGGTCATCGCGGCCCTTCCTTCACTCAAGCCCTGCAGACTGAAGAACCCGTGGATGACGCCGGGCACTTCGTCGAGCACCATCTCCACTCCGTCTGACTGCAGCTTGTTCGCGTAGGCGCGGCCTTCGTCGCGCAGCACGTCGCAGCCGGCGAGCAGCACGTAGCCCGGCACCACGCCCGCGAGCGACTCCGCGTGAAAGGGTGAGCAGTCGGGTTCGCTGCGGCGGGGAAGCTCGGGCACGTAGGCGTCGTAGAACGCGCGCAGGCTGGCGTGCGTGAGGAAGAAGCCGGTGGCGAACTTCGTGTGCGACTCGCGCGCGGTCACGACATCGGTCACCGGGTACAGCAGCACCTGCGCGACCAGAGGCAGGCCTTCCGCCGCGCACTTGTTGGCCATCACCGCTGCCAGGTTTCCCCCGGCGCTGTCACCGCAGACGACGACCCGGTGTTGCGCGGCGAGCGCCCTGGTCACCGCGAGGCAATCTTCGACCGCGGCCGGGTAGCGATGTTCGGGTGCCAGGCGGTAGTCGACGGCCACCACTTCCCGGCCGGTCGCGATGGCGAGCCCACGCGCGGGGCTGTCGTGGCTGTCGAGGTCGCCGAGCACCCAACCGCCCCCGTGGAAGAAGAGCAGCACGCCGGGCTTCGCGCCTTCGGGCACGTAGCGGCGCACCTTCACGCCCGCGAGGTGTTCGTCACGAACCGACGCCAGCTTCGCGTGAGAGCCGAGCACGAAGGAGGGCCCCTTGCTCGACTTCGCCATCCACGCGCGCGACTCGGCGACGGTGGTGTTCTCGGCCCGAGGCATGCCGCGAGCTGACAGCCAACTGAGCACCTTCCACTTGAGCGTCATCGTGTCGGTCATCGGGAGAACTTAGCCGACCTCGGCTGCGCGATGCGGAAGTGCTCCCTCGACTGCTCTCGGGGAACAGCTCACCCCCGTTGGCCCCGAGAGCAGTCGAGGGGCCACTTGCTGCGCGAGGCTTTCCTCAGGAACAGCCCACACCGTTCGCATCGAGCGAAGTCGAGATGCCACTTGCTGCGCGAAGCGGAAGTGCTCCTTCGACTTCGCTCAGGAGGACCGGTTGTTCTTCGGAAAGAAATCGAAGGTGAAGCCGGTCCCCTGCTCGGGAAGACCGGGGTGAACGCGGCCGACCGATCATCTTCACTGGGGCGAGGCGCTAGCCGACCTCCGGGACTGCCTGACACGCGGCCGGCTTGCGCACCATCGTTTCGCTGACACCGAGCGCGAGCACGATGGCCAGCCCGACCACTGCGTAGAGCAGATACACCGCGCGCTCGAAGGTGGGCGCGTCGCCCTTCACCACGCCCATGGCGATGATCACGATGACGCCGCCCCCGTTACCGAAGAGCATCAGCAGCCCGGTCGCGCTCCCTGCCGCGGCCTCGCCAGCGACGGTCGAGCACATGTCGAGGAGCAGCGCGAAGGCAGGCAGGAAGAAGAAGCCCAGGGCGAAGGCGCCCATCATCACCACGGTCTCGTCGCGCGAGTTGCACACCGCGGGCATCACGGCCAGCGACAGCACCACGCTGCCGATCAAGAAGGGCTTTCGCATCTGAAGTTTGTCTGAGAGTGCGGGCACCACCACCGCCCCGACGATTCCGCCGACGATCAACACCCCGCCCACCAGGCCCGCTTTCACGGCGTCAAACCCGTTGGGCGCGAGGATCGGCTCGAGCCAGGTGGTCAGCCCGTTGAAGAAGCCCAGGCCCAGGAAGGCGACGCTGAAGAGCAGCAGCAGCTTGCCGTTCTTGAGCAGCGAAGCCATCGAGGTCGCCTGCACCTTGGCCTGCGGAGCCTGGTGCTGAGCGTCGGGGTTGTTCCGCGCCAACAGCAACCAACCCAGGCAGATGGAGATGGAGCAGATAGCGAAGGCGATCATCGCGCCCTGATAGCCCAGGCGCTCCACCAGGGGCGGCGTGGCGGCCATACCCAGCGCCATGCCCGCGAACAGGCCCATCGTGCCCAGGCCCGTCGCGAGGGCGCTCTGCTCGGGGCTAAACCAGTCGCCCACCAGCTTCGAGATGCCGTTGACCACGAAGGGCTGCCCGATAGCGATGCCGGTCTGGGCGATCAGCAACACCCAGAAGTTCGCTTCGCTGACGCGCAAGAGAGAGAAGCCAGCCATCAGCACCGCGCCCAGGCCGACCGAGAACGTGTACCCCTTGCGATCGATGAGCAGGCCCGCCGGCACGGAGAGCAGCACGTAGACGAGAGGAAAGACGAGCAGCAGCACCGAGGCGAGGCCCTCGCTCACGGCGTACTTCGTCTGCACGGTGGTCAGCAGGGGCGCGAAGTTGAGCCAGAGCGCCTGGCTCAGGCCCGCCACCAGCATGAAGAGAATGAGGACCAGCCAGCTTGAGCGTCGGGTCGTACCCGTGGTTCGGGAAGCAGGCATCGAGGGGTTGCTCCAGGGAAAGGCGTCGGGGGTCGCAGCAAAGACGGCGGTGGCGTTCATCAACATGAGCAGTGTCCCCAGGTCCGCAGGTGCGGAGGTATCACCGGTGTGCAAGCGGTGGGGCCACACCCGGTCATGTGATGTCGGGCGACTAAGTGAACGTCACTGTGCAGGGCGCTGCTCACCGTGCTCGCGCCTGCACTCGGTTCAACGGTCAGTCGGCGGAGAAGCAGACCGAGGTCGTCTGGTTCGGAGGCGCGGTGACCTTGAACCCTTTTTTAAAGGAGGCCACTGCGTCTGTTAAATTCCAGTCGCGCGGAAAGCCGTCGAGGGTCGGGACAACCCCTCTTGAAATACAGACCTGAGAGTGCAAAACCCGTTTCAAGTTTCGACGCAGTTGGAATTCGGCCTGGGGGCCTCACGATGATGAAGCAAATCGGCATGACCTTGGTGGTGATCGCGCTCACGGCCTGTTCAGAGACGGCCGCCTCGTCAGCACCGGTGAAGGTCGAGGCTCAGCGGGCCGCCCTTTCGACCAGCTTTCCAGCCAACTCGCTCATCATCCCCATGGATGCCGCCAGCCAGGACTTCGGGACGCTCAAGGCGTTCGGGCTCCTGGATCGTCTGCTGCGCGTGAGCACGCCGGTCAACCGCATCATCAAGCCGGGCAAGGCGCACCAGGACATCGATTTTTCAGCCCCGGTGACCAACCTGCGCACCGGAGCGGCGTTGGGCACGGTGGCCTACCGCTCCAGCCCGTTGGTGATCGCCGCGATCGATGCGACGCCGGCGGTGCTGGCGCTCATCGACGCCTACCAGACGGCCAACCCCACGGTGAACGTGCACAAGGCCACGGCCGCTTTCACCGCCGACGTGGCCCGCACCCTGGTGGCAGCGCCCCGCATCGGCGCGCTGCGCACCGGCAACCAGGCGGTCATCTACGGCTACCTGAACGCAGCCAACCTCACCGACGCCAACGGCAACACCTGGGGCGACGCCAGCCCTGGCGCGATCTCCCTGGCTCAGTTGGCCGGCAGCAACATCGGAGGGGCCCTCGACGGCGTGCTGATGAGCGGCGGGCTGCCCGCGTTCGATCAATTCACCGTGGTGCACTACCAGCCCAACGGCGGCGACCCCTCTCTTGATGAGATGACGCGCGAGCTGCGCGGGTGGCTCAGCTCCAGCGCCACCACCCACGCGCACTTGCAGTGCTCGTCGACCCTGGTGTTCGAGAACAATATCAATGGCAGATTCCTCACCAACCTGGGCCTCGCCGACGTGGGCGGCGCCACAGACCCGGTCGAAGTGTTGCAGCCCGAGAGCCTCTACGCCCAGTACGCGGGCGCCCTGCAGATCGACCCGGGTGACACCAAATCGTTCGCCCTCAACACCGGCTCCACCCTGTGGAACAACTCCTCTTTGCTGGTGCAGTTGCAGGCGTCGACCTTCGGGCAGCGCATGAACTGGCTGACCGGCTACACCGATGGCAACACCTCGAAGGGCAAGGTCAGCTTCCTGGGCGGTCACTCGTATTCGACCTCGCTGCCCATCTCGACCAACGCCCGCACCAACGGCGTGCGCCTGTTCCTGAACGGCCTGTTCGAGACCCCCGCACTCTTCAGCACCATGCAGCCGGTGCTCACCCTGACCAAGTCGGCGCCCGTCACCACCAACGCCGCCACCTTTACCTTCACCATCAACTACGCCAACGCGGGCCCCTCCGCCGCGTACGCCGCGTCGATCAGCGACGTGCTGCCCGCGGGGACCACCTTCGTCTCTGCCACCAGCGGCGGCGTGAACACCAGCGGCACCGTCAAGTGGGTGCTGGGCGATCTGGCGCCGGGCGCCTCGGGCACCGTCAGCGTCACCGTGGCCGCGGCGCAGGGCACGTACCAGAACCAGGCCGTGTTGGCCTTCCGGGTGGGCGTCACCCCCAAGACGTACGCCAGCAACGTCACCACCACCGTGGTCGACAGGACTGCGCCCCTGAGCACCATCACCACCGCCACGCTCAACCCCACCCTGCTGACCAGCGCCACTTTCACCTTGAGCGCCAACGAGCCGGCGACCTTCATGTGCCGCCTGGACGCTGCCGTCTTCGCGCCCTGCTCCAGCCCCATCACCTTCAACAGCCTGGCCGAAGGCAGCCACACCCTTCGCGTGCAGGCCACCGACACCGCGGGAAACGTCGAGCTGACCCCCGTCTCCTTCACCTGGGTGGTCGATCTCACCGCGCCGGTGATCACCTTTACCTCGAGGCCTTCGGCCAACACCAACGCCACCAGCGCCGCCATCGCGTTCACCGTCACCGGCGCCACCAGCGTGCAATGCCGGCTCAACAGCGGCGCCTTCGCGGCCTGCACCTCGCCGGTCAACTTGACCAGCCTGGCTGACGGCAACTACCAGTTCGATGTGCGCGCCACCGACGCCGCGGGCAACGTGAGCAACGCCAGCATCCAGTGGGAAGTCGACACCCTTGCCCCGGCGCTCGCCTTCACCCTCACCCCGGGCAGCCCCACCAACCAGACCACAGCCACCTTCGCCTTCAACGTGAGCGATGCCGCCACCGTGGTGTGCAGCAACAGCGGCGGGCCCTTCGTCGCCTGCACCTCGCCCTTCACCCTGAGCGGCCTCACCGACGGGGCCCACAGCTTCACCGTGCGCGCCACCGACCTGGCCGGCAACGTGGCCACCATCATTCACAACTGGGTGGTGAACACCGTCGCCCCCACGGTCACCGTCATTTCCGGCCCGGCAAACCCCACCCAGGCCACCTCGGCCAGCTTGAGCTTCACCGTGAGCAGCCCGGGCACCATCGCCAGCGTGCAGTGCCAGCTCAACGGCGGCGCCTTTTCCGCCTGCACCTCGCCGGTGGCGTTCACCAGCCTTTCCGACGGCCCCTACAGCTTCAGCGTGCGCGCGACCGACGGGGCCGGCAACGTGGGCTCGGCGAACTACCTGTGGGTGGTCGACACCCTGAGCCCGGTGATCACCCTCACCAGCTCGCCCAGCAATCCCTCCAACTCGAACAGCGGCACCATCGCCTTCACCGTCTCCGAGCCTGCCACGCTCACCTGCCAGGTGGACGGCGGCGCCTTCGTCACCTGTGACTCGCCCTTCGCGACAGGTCCGCTCTCCGATGCCAGCCACACCGTCACCGTTCGCGCCGTGGATGGCGCCGGCAACGTGGGCACCCGCACGGTCACCTGGCTGGTCGACACCACCCCGCCCAGCCTGGCCTTCACCAGCACGCCTTCCGCCCTCACCAACGTCGACACGGCCAGCCTGGCCTTCACCGTCGGCGGCGCCACCACGGTCGAGTGCCGCCTGGACACCGGCAGCTTCGCCCCCTGCACCTCACCCTTGAACCTGACCAGCCTCGCCGACGGCAGCCACACCGTCACGGTGCGCGCGACCGACGCGGCCACCAACGTCACCACCATCAGCCACACCTGGTCGGTGGACACCACGCCCCCCACGCTGGCCTTCACCAGCACCCCGCCCAACCCCTCGGGCCTGACCACGGCGAACTTCGACTTCACCGTCAGCGGCGCCACCACCGTGCAGTGCCGCCTGGACAGCGGGAGCTTCGATCCCTGCACCTCGCCCGTGGGCCTGGTCGGCCTGACCGACGGCAGCCACACCTTCACCGTGCGGGCGACTGACGCGGCCACCAACACCGCCACCGTCGGCCACACCTGGGTGGTGGACACCATGCCCCCCGACATCACCTTCACGAGCTTCCCCAGCGATCCGACCAACCTGACCACCGCCAGCCTGGCCTTCGTGGTCACCGGCGCCGCCACGGTCATCGAGTGCCGCCTCGACGCTGCGGCCTTCGCCGCGTGCAGCTCACCGGTCACCCTCACCGGCCTGGCCGATGGCTCGCATACCTTCACCGTGCGTGCTGTCGACGCGGTGGGCAACACCCAGAGCGCCAGCCACACCTGGACGGTGGATACCGCCGCGCCGCCGCTCATCTTCACCACGGTCCCGGGCAACCCCACCAACCAGGCCAGCGCCCACTTCGCGTTCACCGTGAGCGAGGCCGTCACCGTGGAGTGCAGGTTGGGCACCGCCGCCTTCGCGACCTGCACCTCGCCCGTGCTCTTCACCGGGCTGGTCGATGGCCCCTACGCCTTCAGTGTGCGCGCGGTCGATGTGGCCGGCAACGTGGCGACCATCACGCACAACTGGGTGGTCAACACCGTCGCCCCCACCGTCACCATCACCTCAGGCCCGGCCAACCCCACCCGGGCGACCACCGCGACCTTCGCCTTCACCGTCAGCAACGTGGTGACCATCGAGTGCAGGGTGAACACGGGCGTCTTTGTGCCCTGCACCTCGCCCTTCACCACCAACGGCCTGGCCGACGGCAGCTACACCTTCACCGTGCGCGCCACGGACGCAGCCACCAACGTGGGCTCGGCCGACTACCTCTGGGTGGTCGACACCACCTTGCCGGTCGTCACCCTCACCACCACCCCGCCGCTGCTCAGTGGCGTGGCTTCGGGCACCGTGGCCTTCACCGTGAACGAGCCGGCGGTCACCGACTGCTCTCTGAACGGCGGCGCCTTCGCGTCGTGCAGCTCGCCTGAGGTGTTCGGAAACCTGGGTCAAGGAACCCAGAGCGTGGTGGTGCGCGCCACCGACCCCGCGGGCAACGCGGGCACCAGCACCGCGACCTGGAACGTGGACACCGTCGCGCCGGTCATCACCCTCACTTCCACCCCGGCCTCGTTGATCAGGGTGGCCAACGTCAGCCTCGCCTTCGACGTCAGCGAGCCGGCCACCCTGGAGTGCCAGCTCAACACCGGCGCCTTCGCCTCGTGCAGCTCGCCCTACCTGCTCACCGCGCTGGCCGATGGCAGCTACGCGGTCACCATTCGCGCCACCGATTCTACGGGCAACGTGGGTAACACCTCTTTCGCATGGACAGTCGACACCACCGCCCCGGTGGTCACCTTCACCGCCACCCCGCCCACGCTCTCGGGCACCAACGGCGCCACCCTGTCCTTCACCGTCAGCGAGTCGGCCACCACGGAGTGCTCCCGCAACGCCGGCGCCTTCGCCAGCTGCAGCTCACCCCTCGTGCTCACCGGCCTGGGCGAGGGCGCGCAGACGCTCACCGTGCGCGCCACGGATCCCGCGGGCAACGTGGGCAGCCAGTCCGCCACCTGGACGGTGGACACCGTCGGCCCGGTGATCACCTTCACCGCCCAGCCCGCAAGCCTGGTCAACGTCACCTCCGCCACCCTCGCCTTCACCACCAACGAGCCGGCCACCCTGGAGTGCCAGCTCGACTCGGCCGCCTTCGCCCCCTGCGCCTCGCCCAGCTCGGTCAGCGCGCTCCTCGACGGCAGCCACACGTTCACCGTGCGCGCCACCGACCCCACCGCCAACACGGGCACGGCCTCCGTCACGTGGGCGGTGGACACCGTCGCGCCGGTGCTGGCCTTCACCGTGACGCCGGCTCAGACCTCGAACACCACCACCGCCAGCTTCGAGTTCACGGTCGCCGGCACGCCGGCCACCATCGAGTGCAAGCTGGACAACGGCGCCTTCGCCGCCTGCACCTCGCCGCACGCGCTCAGCGGCCTGGGCGACGGCACGCACACCTTCACCGTGCGCGGCACCGACGCGGCCACCAACGCGGCCTCCATCAGCTACACTTGGTCGGTCGACGCGGCGCTGCCTGACACCACCATCCCCGGCAGGCCCGCAAGCCTGGTCAGGGCGACCGGCGCCACCATCGACCTCGCCTCCAACGAGGCAGGCACGTTCGAGTGCAGCCTCGATGGCGCGCTCTTCACCGCCTGCAGCGATCCCCTCATTCTCACTTCGCTCGCAGATGGCCTGCACGTGCTGCTCGCCCGCGCGGTCGACGTGGCCGGCAACAAAGACCCCACCCCGGCGCTCGCCACCTGGACGGTGGACACCCTGGCCCCCCGCGCGCCCCGCCTGCTCGAGCCCATTGCCTCCGCCACCACCGGGGCCTTCCCCCGCATGGGCGGGCTGGCTGAACCGGGCAGCGTGGTCACCGTGAGCAGCGCAGGCCAGACCGTGTGCACCGCCATCACCGCGGCCGACGGCACCTGGTCCTGCACCGGCACCACCGCCTTCGCGGCCGGCCAGCAGACCGTCACCGCCCTGGCCACCGACGTGGCCGGCAACGCCTCGCCGCCTTCCTTGCCACGCACCTTCACCGTCGACACCGGCACCCCCGACACCGTGGTGCTCACCGGCCCCTCTGGCCTGGTGGCCAGCACCACCGCCGACTTCACCGTGGCCGCCAGCCAGGCCGGCGCCACCTTCGAGTGCAGCCTCGACGGCGCGGCCTTCACCCCCTGCACCGCGGCGCCCGGCTTCACGGCCCTGACGCAGGGCACTCACCACTTCGAGGTCCGCGCCGTGGTGGGCGCCGTGCGTGACGGCTCGCCCGCCACCCGCGATTGGATCGTCGACACCGTGGCCCCCGCAGCGCCGGTGGTCACCGCGCCCGCCGCCAACGCCACCACCACCAGCACGCCGGTCATCACCGGCACCGCTGAGGCCGGCAGCACGGTGGTGGTCTCCATCGACGGGCAGCCGGTCTGCGCCGCCGTGGCCGACGCCGCTGGCGCCTTCTCGTGTTCGGCGCCCAGCGCGCTCGGCGCGGGCATTCACAGCGTCACCGCCATCGCCACCGACGTGGCGGGGAACGCGTCGCCGCCCTCCACCGCGGTCAACTTCACTGTCGACGGCACGGTGCTCGACACCGCCATCATCGCGGGTCCCAGCGGCCGGGTGTTCAGCAACACGGCCAACTTCGCCTTCACCGCCAGCGTGCTGGGCGCCACCTTCGAGTGCAACCTCGACGGGGCCGCCTTCACCGCCTGCGTGACGCCCACCTCGTTTGGAAACCTCGCCGACGGCAGCCACACGCTGCTGGTGCGCGCGCTCGTCGGCGCGGCCATCGACAGCACCCCAGCCAGCCGCACCTGGACCATCGACGGCACCGCCCCCATCGCGCCGGTGGTGGTCAACCCCGCCAACAACGCCACCGTCTACACGCGCACGCCCCGCTACTCGGGCACCGCAGAGCCGCTGAGCACCGTGCGGGTCTCGGTGGACGACGCGGTGGCCTGCGTGGCCGTGGCCGATGCAGCGGGCGCGTGGTTCTGCACCTCACCGACCGAGTTGGCCGCCGGTGCACACCACGTGGCGGCGGTCTCGGTCGACGCAGTCGGTAACGTGAGCGCCACCTCGAACGTGAACGTCTTCACCGTCGACATCCCCACGGTGACGGTGGCCATCACCTCACCCGCCAACAACACCCTGACCAACGACAACACGCCCACGTTCAGCGGCACGGCCAGCCCCAACGCCACCGTGACCGTCTTCGTCGACGGCGTGCAGGTGGGCACCACCACCGCCACCGCCGGGGGGACCTGGTCTTTCACGCCTTCCACCATGCTGCTGGACGGGACGCGGGTGGTGACCGCCCAGGCCGAGTTCATGGGCTACCGGTCGCCCGTGTCCGAGCCGCTCACCTTGCGCATCGACACCCGCCCGCCGGTCGTGACGCTCACGGTGAGCCAGGCTGACGAGAACACCGCGCCCACGGTGACGTTCAGCGCCGACGAGAGCCCGGTCACCTTCACCTGCAGCCTGGACCAGGGCGACTTCGGCCCCTGCCAGAGCCCGCTCGACGTCTCCGGCCTGGGCGATGGCAACCACGTGCTGGTGGTGCGCGCCACCGACGCCGCGGGCAACGTGGGCACGACCACCAAGAGCTACGTGGTGGTGGCGGCGCTGGTCAGGCGCTCCGACGAGTTCTCCGCGCGCGGTGGTGGCTGTGGCTGCGGCTCGACCGCCGGGAGCTCGGTGTTCGCAGGGCTCGCCTTGTTCGTGCTCGCCGCCTTGAGCCGCCGGCGGTTTCGCCGGGGCGAGGCCTGACCTCTACGCCGCAGACGAATGAAGGCATGGTGTCGTCCGGCGCTGCTGGTCATCGACGACGTCGGCCTCGGGCAACTCAAGCGTCGCGACGACGAGCCGACCGCAGCCCACATGCTCTTCACGCTGCTGGACCGCCGACACATGATGGCCTCGACGGCCATCACCTCGAACATCAAGCTGTCGGCCTGGGGAAAGTACCTGGGCGACACCACGCTGGCGGCGGCCATCCTCGACAGGCTCGCGGCCAACTCCATCCACATCGACATCGACGGGCCGAGCTACCGGCAACATCTGGCCCGGAAGCGCGCCACGGAGCAGGGCCTCGAGCCGCCCGCGGCGGAGGAGCAGGCGTGAGCAGCAAAGAGCCGCTCGCCACCTGGCTGCCCACCTCGCCGCAGATCGCGATGGCCTCCGAGCGCGCCATCCTCGCGTCGCTCGACGCCAACCTGCAACTCGCCGTCCGCGTGCTGCTGGCCGAGCACGAGCACCCCTCGCTCAGCGACGCCGCTCACGACGAGCCTGAGCCGCCGCACCTCGCGATCGCCGCCTCAATCCGCATCCTCGCCGACACCTTGCACGGGCTCATTGCCGGCTACCGCGCCGCCACCGAGCACGCCCTGGGCGACGCGAACACTGACGACGACCTCTGAGCCGCTCGCCATCGCGGTCATCGCGACGGCTGGGCCTCGAGGTCGAACCAAACGAGAGGATCAATCCGAGCGACAGGGCCCGCGGAACGGCCGCGCATGAATCCGCGCGGCCATTCCGCGGGGCGACCAGTCACCGACCGACCTGTCGAAACCCGAGAACCATCACACCGCCGCTGGCCTCGACGTCCAGTCAGCCCGGCAAACGCTGAGTGGATCTCCCTGACCGCCGCAACTGGATCAGCTTGAGGCCGCCGCCAAAGCGAGTTCACGAGTCAAGCGGGAGCGTTGCGATCCGACTTGCCGTCCATGCCTGGAGATCCGCGCTGAGCTGTCCCGGAAGTCCCTGACGTTGAGCACCAGCCAAGAGTCGAGTCCTATCCAAGAAGATCCCGCCTGTCTTTCGAACTGAGATTCGAAAGTCTTTGGCGTCGGATGTGACGAATGGGTGCGCAAATGCTCGATCAGGGTCGACCGTAAAATCGACTAGCTTGCTCCAGATCTCGAGAACAGGTGTCCCAAGCTTTTGCTGCCAACCGGTCCCACTCGCGCACTGCATCAGGTAGACGGGCGCGGCCGGACGCGCGTCTTGAAAAGAGAAGCGGCAGACCATGTCGACGCCCGCTTCCTTAGCCTGCTCGCTCGTCCAGTCACTTGGGTGGCCAGGCCGCTCGCCCAGCCAGGTGCTTATGTTGGAGACAACAGCGTTGATTGTGTTGGGCGTAGCAATACTCCAACCCGTCCGCAGGACGTCAAACCCGGCGCCGCCAAGTGCGGTCTCTGTCAGCCGTTCGAAGAGTTCTCCTTGTTCGGTATAGTCTTGCCCGAACGATCTAAGCCAAGTTTTGTAGCCATTGGCCAGAGACAGCGCAACGCAGAATCCGTGTGACGGCTTGTCGCTCCACTCGGCATCGCGGACGATTCTCTGCCCATCGATTCGCCACGCGAGAGCAGAGGGGCAAATTCTCTCTCGTCGATTCAGTTCTTTGAAAACGGCGAGCATCTGCTCTCTTGCGAAGGTCTGAGCGGAATAGACGTGAGCCTCGCAGAGCGCATCTACGGCGTCCGTTACTGATACCTCGTTCTCATGGAAAAGCACGCTCCCCTCAATCCAGTCACAAAGGATTTCGAAGTCGCAGTTGTGCTCATTAGTCGACGTACGGACGCCCCTGTCTGGCAGAACAAGCACTATTGCCCTGCTTCCTTGTCAATCTCTGCCCGAACATTTGGGAAGTGCCCGAGCAGCACCTTGGTGTCGACACCGAGCCGCTTCACCCCTTTCGTAACTTTGGGCGACTTTGTATGGTGATGGACAGTTCCCAGCGCTTCCTCAACACAATCAGCAGCCTGCTCGATGAGCCGTGAGATATCGGACTCTCCGCCGCCAGCCACACGATATGCAGCCTCAAAATTTGGCGTGCGGTTTCGACGCAGGTAGTCCACTGCTTCGTCGCTCTCCAAGATTTCACCGAAGCGATCGACGGCGCGTGAATCCTTGACGATTGGTTCGCGCTCCTTGGTGCCAAACAGCCAGAGCGCAAAGTCTTTCAGGTTGTCAAATTTCTCGGGCGGGACGGGATTCTTCGCTGCTTTTGGCTCGGCCTGAAGATCGATCTGGAGGAAACGTTGAGTTCCAGCGGTTCGAAGTGACAGATAGAGGACGCTGAATCTCTCCTCAACGTTTGAGAGGGAAATCGCGTCAGTGAGATCCTCCATCTGCAACAACAGTCGGTACGAGATGTAGTTTTGGCGAACGGTGGGCGTCTTGCTTCCTATTCTTCGCCGTACTTCCTCGTAAGTCAGCTTTTCTTTTTCAATCATCGTCGCAATGAACTCCGCCTTTTCTGCCGGAGCCCACTCCTTAATGCCCGTGACGTGTCGGAAGCCCAAGTAAGCCGCCACGTCCGAGCGATCGTCCGCCTCTACGAAAGGGACACTGCTCAGGCGATCGAAGGCGCCCGGCTTGGCGCTGGCAGCTATCTCCTTCCACCGCTTGGTGGCTGGTTCTCCCTCCTTCGCCTTGAAGAGGTTGAGCAGCGCAGCTAGACGACGATTTCCCTCAACAACGACGAGACACTTTTCGCCGGCGATCTTCTCCCGGACCACGATCAATGCCTCTTGCGGCCAGAACCCATTCTCCAAGAAGGAGACAGCCAGCTCTTCAAGCGTCCAATCTTCCATCAGCTTGAGCAGCTGTTCTTGACTCAGATTTTTCGCGGTGTTCTCTCGTCCGAGGCGTGGATTGCGGGGGTCGAGCGAAAGCGACTGCGGAGACTCGTACGTGAGCTTGGGATCAATTGGCATGGTGCCCTTGGGCGCGGGTTGATCATCCTCGACTTAGGGAGGACGATCCGCCAGAAAAAGCTTCGCGACGAACTCCGCGGAGCTGAGGTGCAACTGCTAGGCGCTCTCGAGGCTCAGTTGGCGCGCACGCTGCTGGGCTCCAGGGCCTCGGCCCGGCCCCAGATGCGCCTCGTGCTTGCCGCTCATCGCCAGGTATCGTCTCGGAACGACGCCAACTCTCTGTGGTTCAGGGACGCGCCTTGACGGCGGCAAGAGGTGGAGGCCGCCCTGCGGCTTCCTGAGTCCGAGCAACTGAGTCCGAATGCTCCTACCCACCACCTCTGCGAGCAGCGAAGGTACTGCGTTTCCAACTTGTTTCTGAACCGCTCCTCGAGCGCCAATGATCTGCACGTCATTAGGGAATGTCTGCAGACGACACATCTCCCGCGTGGACAGGCGGCGGTTCTCCCAGTGGAACGGGCCAATAGCGGGACCCGGTTGTGCCTGTATCGTCCAAGAGGGCTGGGCCTTCGCGAGCTTAAGCAAGAAGGACCAGTAACGGCGCCGCCACCCAAAGAGAGGGACACCGCCCATCCGATCCGTGTGCCAAAGGTAGTTGTTGCCCTCGGGGATTGATGGAAGGAGATCCGCCCACTTCCCTTGCATCTCCAGCTTCTCGTGCGCGAACGGCTTGACGTCGGCGAGTGCATCCCAAGCCGTCGTGCGCCGGAGCAATTTTCCTTCAGCGATCGCCTCTTGGTCGTCTCCATGCGTCGCATCCGGGAAGACAAACTTGGCCCCCTCTCGCCCGCCGACAATCAGGAGGCGCTTCCTCAACTGCGGAACACCGTAGTCAGCTGCATTGAGGACCTTCAGTTCGTACGTGTACTTTGTTCCTCGGCGCTTGTTGATGCCGTCGATTGCGCGAAGCAGCAGGTTCAGACCCTCGTCCTTGTTCTTGTAGGCGAGGCCTTCGACGTTCTCGAGAAGGAAGGCCTCAGGCAGGGTGTCTTCCAAGACTCGAAGGTACGCCCCAAGAGTGTTGGACCGAGGGTCCTCAAGCCGCAACGCATCGCCGCGCGACCAGTAGCCCGCCTTCGAGAACGGCTGGCACGGCGGGCCCCCAACGAGAAGTGCGGCCTCGCCCTCCTTGAGTTCAGCGACTTCGAGGAGTTCGTCGCTGCTGACCTGCAGAAGATCTCTCTCAATCACTTGCCAAGATCGGTTTGCTCGTAGGGTCTCGCAGGCCGTGTGGTCCATCTCCACCGCCACTGCAGTCTCAAAGCCCGCGGCCTCGAGGCCGTAGTCCAGCCCACCGGCACCCGAGAAGAGGCTGATTACGCGCGGCTTCGCCATTCGATCACCTTACCGTCAGGGACTGACATTCACTCGGGCAGCAGGTCGTCAAAGAAGGTCCCCATCGACCGAGCCATCGGGAACTCGAGGGGCGTGGTCGTTGAGAGGTCGACCGTGAACGATACGTCCTTGACCTCTGGGGGAATCGGTTGGGGCACACTGGGGATATCCGACGCGGCGTAGACGCGAACACGCTGGCGAGCAAGGGCCACGTCGAACCTGAGCTCGCTCGCCTCTGGCCAGTTCGCGCCAAGGCTCTCGGCCACGATCAGCTCCAGTCTTCGGTCCAACTCCTTGTTCGCCACCCGCCGCTTGATGACCTCAACGAGCTCGAAGATGGATGAGCCGCTCGGTGATTCGTCCAGGAGGAGCGAGACGAGCAGCGTCGCCCCAGGCGCGACCGACCCGAGCTGGTCCAAGAGGAGCTTGTGTTCCCTGAGCCCATGCGACGCGGACTTCACCTCGAGACGAAATCCACCGGCCGAGAAGTCGTGGAGTGCTCGAGGGCTCGTGTGCCAGCTGGCCAAGGCGGCACTGGCGTTCTTTGACCAGCTGACCACTGCAAGCTCCGCCCAAAGCCCCTGAACGGACCTCTGCGCCGGCTGCTGGAGGGCGCGGAAGAGGGTGACGATCGCATCCAAAGCGCCTTCGAACGCGAACTCGCTCTCCGCGATCTCCTGCTGAAGCAGCACAGCCGCGACAACGCGGAAAAAGTACGACACGAGAAGCGGGTCACTCGTCCGGCATTCGAGAACCGCGAGACGTTCACTGCGTTCAAACGACTCGTTCATCACCTCAACCGTCGAAGGGGGCCGGTAGGTCAGATTAGCGAGCCGACGAGGAAGAGAATCGGTCGAACCTGCCGCGGGAAACGCGACGAGGACGGCTGGGAAATTCTCGAAGCTCCGGCCAACTCGGAATCGCTTAGCCGATCGCTCGACGGTATAGCGGCCCTCAGCAGTCGGCCTGGGCAGCGCGCTGAACGTCTCCTCGAGGTTCATGCGTACGGTACCAGCGTGCCAACATCGTCCTTCCGAAGCGGCCGCGGAATGTGGACTGCGAGCGCGGCGATTCCCTTCGGTCCTCCGTCCCTAATATCGATCGTGTGGATTTGGACGGTCACCCGTGTCGCGTCGAACATCTTGTTGTCGCCCGGATAGTTGCCGGCCTTGCTGGATGCGCCCTGCTGGAGGGGGATGCCTCCGTCAGTTGCGGCGCGTGCTCGTTCTCCGTGCATCTTCACAACGAGCGCTATGGCTTGCGGTGCTGCTTCGAGGATGTCCGTCAACGTTACCAGTTGGCCATACCACCCTGGTCGGTCACCATCGCGAACGTCGTACGCGACCAGCAGCTCTTCGAGAAGCTGCTTCAAGGGGACCTCCGCAATGAGGTTCTTGAAGAAGACCTCCTTCGCCTCCTCGAACTTGAGGGACTTCTCAAACGCACTCACCAACTTGATATTGGTGGCGATGGCTTGTGGATCGGTATGGGGTTGCCGCTGGAGGAACCATAATTGGTCCGCCGGAACCTTGTAGTACGGGTCGAGCATGATCGACTTGCGCGATGGGCGCATTGCCTTGTCCAAGAAGAAGGCGCGACGCCACTCGCGGAGTGGCTTTCCCCGATGGGCAGCAAGTTGCTTCCGAATGTCGTCCTCGTGGAGAACGTAGCTGCGGAAGGCGTGGATCACTTCAGGATGAAGGTACAGCCGGCAGAGCGAGAGGTACTTCGCCTTGTACCCAAAGAAGCGAGCACGCTGCTGAATCGTGTCGGCGTTCCACTCGCCAGTGCCGCGCGGCATGTAAGTGACGGCGAGTCCTTCGACTGTGAATCCGCGATTCAGTTTTTCGCCGCCGACGAGGATGTGTTCGGCGGCGTTGTCCCAGTCGACCTCACTGCCATCGGCTCCGTTCACTTCCTTCAATGAAACGCGTCCAAGACTCAGCTTGATGCCAGGAATCAACGACTCGAACTCGGGCAACTCGTGGTCGGTCTTCGCCAGGTCGTCGTATGCGAGGCGGAACTCATCCACAGTATCCTTCTTGTCGTCAGGTTCGGTCGAGCGGAGCGCGTCGGCCCAGCGCCGGACGATTGCGTGGATCCACCCGAGGTAGCGAGAGTGGTCAGCCTTTCGTTGGCTGGGATGAACGAGCATAGAGAAAGGGTTGGGGCCTTTTCGTACGGCAGAGACAGCGCATCCAACGAAGAAGATCCGGAGCGCCTCAATGAGCGAGTCCGGCGGTTCCTGCGGCGGCTCTCCCGGCCTGAATAGGTCGGCTTGTGGCACCGCCCGCACGAGTTGCGGCTGAGCAGCGCCGCCAAAGAAAGATGGCCCTCCCGTATATCCATCGCCCGGCTCAACCAACTCGGCGAAGGCGGGCGACAACATGTCATCGAGCGCAATCAGCAGAGGCGCTTGGGGCGTCGCAGTGTATTGAAGGTATGTGTGATTCGAGAGCGCGGCGCGGACTTTTCTGATCTGCTCGTAGGTCGTGGACCCTTCTGCGCGATCCGGTTTGGTGTTGAGGCCAGCCTGATCCGCCTCGTCATCAAGGATCAACGCGGGCACGCCCTTCAGGTCAACGGCGGCCAGCAACTTGTGCAGGCTGTCGAGGTGGACATGGTTCTTCAGCACCATGAAGAGGAACGTCTGGCGGCTCGCCTCGGTTACGGTCGGATCTCGCCACTCCGCGACGGCCCGCTGGAGATGCTGCAGGTCGCCGGCTGCCGCGGTCTCGTTGTTCCAGTTGCTGGAGTTGATGATCCGCCACGCCATCTTCCCTGAGGCCGCTCGGAGGTCTTCGCGAAAGCGATTGGCGTTCTGATTTAGCAGGTTGGTTGTGACGCCCGCGAGCAAGACCACGATGCGACAGCCATTGTCGCGAGCGAGGGCGCTCACCGCGGTCATCGACATGGTCTTGCCGCTCTGGACGTAGCCGACAACCAGTCCCGTCGTTGACCCATCAGGCTTTCCGAAGCGGCGGCAACGTCGCACTATGTCGACCGCGTCTCGACGTAGGCGGGCGTAGGCAGCCTCATCCTTCAGCTTGCCGGATCGAATGAGGTGCGCTCCGAATCCAACCGTGGTCTCCCCTATTACGGGATAGCCCGTATCGGTTTCTGGTCCAGACGGTCGGACTTCTTCATGGTCAGCCATGCATTACTCCCACGCCCATCTAGTTCACGGAACTCATCTCACGGAGAAGCTGGTTCGCGATCTGGCGCACCAGGCCAGTGTTCTTCGCACCAGAATTTCGGGCGAGCCGCTCTCCCAGTGCAAGCGCCGCGATGAAGCGCACGAGCGGCTGCAGCAGCGCCTCGCTGTCATTGATGAACGACACACTGAACTCGTGATCAAGATTGATCTCGACCGAGACAGTCTCCTGCCCGTCCTGGTCCGTCACCGAGGTGGAGTAGAAGGGCGCGGCCGGGTCCCTGACCAGCTTGAGTTGGACGTTCCATGGTTTGCCGTCGCGGACCACCGTCACCTTGAAGTCGCGGCGCTGAAGGACCTGAAGGGGCAGCGCTTCTGGACCCAGCACATCCTGCGAGTCGCTCGTGGGATCGACAGGCTTCACGTCGACTGCGTGCGATTGACTAAGGCTCGCAGCCGCGGCTGAGAGGGCATCGACACCGAAGTCTGACGGGAGGGCGGCAGCTCGAGTCCGCGCCCGGTAGCCGTCGGCCTGGTCGAGAAGCGGGAGCTTGGGCGTGTTGAGTTGACGCGCGATAGACTCGAGGAGTTCGTCCTCGTAGCCGTGCCACTGAATTCCATCCTTAGTGTGCGTTACGTCGAAGCCATCGACGAAGATTTCCCCGATGACACGTTGCGACGCAAAGCTGTTGGGGGAGCCAAAGATCAGGTGAGGCTTGTACGTCTCCCCGATGCTCCCATCGACGAGGCGCCGACGCCGAAAGACACTGAAGCCCGCGAGGCTGTGACTCCCAATCTTCATGATGCCTGCCCAACCAGTTGCTCGTCGGTCAGCGAAATCGACCGCGAACTCCTGCCGCCAAAGCACAGCGGACCCACTGGGTTTGGCGTAGTGGGGCGCATCGAGGAGGTCAGGGGATCTGTACTCCAACTCGGTGGCCTTTCCCGAACTCGTCAGCCGGATCTTCACGACCCCTTCCGCCATGAGCACTCGGTAGATGCTTGCAAGGTGATCCCGGATCTTCATGAGTGTCCGACCGCGCGGATGAACGCGAAGGTCGTTCATCGTCACCACCGTGAAGTGGTCAGACTCGCGACTGGGGCGCGTGTCGATCGGTAGGTTCTCCAGCCCTTCCTTCGAGATCTTCGGGACGTCGAATGAGACTGTGCGCTCGATGCCTTCTCCGAGTGCTGAGGTTCGCACCGACCACTTCTTAGAGAACCAGCAGGCCGCTGCCTTCATCCCCAACCCGAACTCGCTCAGCCCCGTTGCATCGTCTGGTGGCGAGGCCGGCGAGAATGCGCGCGGGAAGTCCTTCCCTGCGATGCCTCCGGCGCGGTCGGTGACTGAGAGTTCACTGTCATCAAGGTTGACGTCGATGACGAGGGGACCCTCGTGTCCGGCCCGAACGAGCTGATCGCGATTCTGCAGAAAGCTCTGAACCGAGTTGTCGATGAACTCGGCTAAGGCAAACCATGGCTTGTAATTGAGCCGAGCAAACGCTGAGTACATTCCGACGCGAGGCCGGATGTAGATGCTGTCGATCTTCGCCGGAGCGAGGGTTTCGCTGACGCGCAGTTCTGCTTTGCGCTTGGCAGATGGTGCTTCGTTCGGGCGCTGTGCGCGCCAAGTCTCGCCCTGAAGGTAGGCTTGAAAGTACCTTCCGATGTTGTCGGGCCGAAACGCGTAGACGGTCTCGCCGCGGTTGTTCTCGTGAGTCGCAAAGCCAGTGTCCGCCGCTTGCTCAAGCAGCGATAGCGGCATGAAGAGGGAGAATCTCGTCGCGCGATCCAATCTCCGATACGCCTCAAAGGCGACCACGACAGTTCGTTCGGTGCCTTGTTCCGTCCAAAGTCCGAGGAGCAACTCGTGACGATCGGGCTCGTCAACGATGGGTGACTTCTGGGACGGGTTCTGGAGCCGGCGCTCGAGATCGTTGCCGCGTGAGCTTCCTCCCACGGTGCGAGCGTAAATGTTGACGTCGAAGGACTCTCCGCCGAGCAGGAGTGCGCCGCGAATCGGCCATCCAGTGCCCGGGTCATCGATGCGAATAGCGGAACCGAGAACTCGCGAGAGCATCTCTGTGACGTTGCTCTCGGGCTCGGCCACCTCATCTTCTTCCCCGCTGCCGTCGTCGCCGCAGATCCGTTCGACAAAGACTGCCTTCTCCCTGCCGGTCGTTGGCAGTTCGAGGCCGACACAGATCTCCTTGAGACGGTCTCGGCTCAGGCCTCCAAGGATGTCTACGACCCGTGCCTTCTTCGACCGAACGACCGCATCGATGAGCATTTCGCGAACTCGCCTGTCCTGGACCGTGAGTTCGTGTGCGTCGACGACGATGAGGAGTTCGTCGCGCTTGAACTGCTCAACGATCTCTCGTTTGGTTGCTGGCGTCGGAGTGGAGTCCACCTCGTCATCGGCAGCCGTCTCTCCAGCCATTACTTCTGGGCTGAGCGCCCAACGACGGAGATCAACCAACGGCTTGCCCCGCGCGTGAGCCGATTGGCCAACATCGAGAAAGTCGAGCTTGAGCAGCGAGAGGTGGATCAAGCGCCGGAAAGCGACGTCGCCGCCCGAAGCAATGCTTCCTGAGGGAACGTCCGTTTCGCAGATTACGGCGCTGACCGCGCTTGCAAGGGGCAACTTTGATTCGGCCAGCGTCTCCCGCAGTGCCTGTCCGACCCGTTGACTGATCCCGTCGCCGCTCTCGCCGTGTCTTCTTGCGGCGCTGATCCGGCCGTGAATCATCACTCGGCCTCCGTCTGGGGCCTCGTCAACCATCAACGGCACAGTGATCCATAGCAACTCGCGACCAGCATCAGTGCGCACCCGCGCTCCGACAAGGTGACGGTAACTGCCGTTTCCTCGATGGTACGAGCACTCCGCAACCAAACGGCAGCCTCCGTCCAGCCAGCGGCAGTCAACGACGTAGGAGTTGGGCCAAGGCCCGTCCAGCGTAGCGTCCAGCCCTGCGAGGCCTTCCTCACGCGGCCAAGAGCCCCCCGGGAGACTGGTCACCGCGCATGTGACCTTTGTTGAGCCGACCTCAACATCGAAGGACGACGCGCCCGCCAAGATGCCCTTGATGACCCGCAACCCAACCCGATTCGCATCTGTCCTCATCAGCCTCGGAGTGTCCCCCGCCGTCGCAGTGCCCGAAAGAGCAAAGACGCACACGAAGAAGAGGACAAATGAACCGCCCAAACCGGGCGACGCCCTGGAGGGCTCGGGCTCCTCCCGGGCTGAGCGGGGCAAGGCGCTTGCGCGGCGTGCGCGAGCCTGTCCTTTGGGTGCGGAGCGGGGACTTTTCGGTGTCGGAGGCCGTGACGCGCGGGGCGTGTCTTCACATCGACAGCGCAGTTGTGGCGGGCCGCGCTCAGGTGGGAGCAGCCTGCGCGGCGTCAGGAGGCCCAGCTTCAGGACTAACTCCTCGGCCGTTTGCCGACTCGTCACCAACCCCACGACGCGCCGTCGACCGCCGCAGCGAGGGCACTTCCAGACATCCGTGCCGAACGTCTCCGCCTGCAACTGCGTGTTCCACGTGATCTCGATCACCGATTCCGCGGCGACCCGATCGGGCATTCCACGGGAAGCCGATCACCTGTTCCACGGGAAGCCGATCACCTGTTCCACGGGAAGCCGATCACCCGTTCCACGGGAAGTCGATCACCTGAGGGCGCAAGCCTGAGCGGTTGACGGGGCTGGACAGACGACCGACGCGGGCC